>JBDSEE010000030.1:0-36618 GCA_039920245.1 Ferruginibacter sp. | reverse complement strand
ATCACCATGAAAACGTGGGATTATGCCACAAGCGTGGGTACAACAGGTAAGAAAGAAACCGGCTGTTGTAACCTGGATAGTTTTAACGATGCCCGGCAAGCAGCAGTTCAGCATGGATTTCCCCATTTCATTCTTGATATCAGGGATGAGTTTGGCGATTTTGTCATTGAAAATTTTGTAGAAGAATATATTGCAGGGCGCACACCCAACCCCTGCGTCATGTGCAACACACATATTAAATGGCGTGCATTACTGAAACGGGCCGATGCACTCGGTTGCGATTTTATTGCGACAGGACATTATGCACAAGTACATCAACATAGCAATGGACGATATTTTATCCGAAAAGGAAAAGACGATACCAAGGATCAAAGCTATGCGCTTTGGGGCCTGCAGCAGGATTTGCTTAGCCGTACTTTATTACCACTTGGCACCTATCATAAAAAAGATATCCGGCAAATGGCCCATGATTTTGGATACCCAGAACTCGCTAAAAAAAGTGAGAGCTATGAGATTTGTTTTGTTCCTGATAATGATTACCGTGGGTTCTTAAAGCGTAGGGTAGAAGGTCTGGAAGAAAGAGTGTTGGGCGGAAATTTTGTTGATCCAGAAGGAAGAATTCTTGGCACTCATAAGGGATATCCGTTTTATACAGTAGGCCAGCGCAAAGGCCTGGACATTGCATTAGGTAAACCCGCATTTGTAACCGAGATAATTCCTGAAACTAATACCGTGGTGCTGGGAAATGAAGATGACCTGAACAAGACTGAAATGACCGTCAATGGCATCAACTGGATGAAATTTGATGGCATTACGGATGGTACGGAAGCCGTTACAAAAATCCGCTACAAAGATAAAGGCGCTTTAAGTAACCTTTATGCATACGAAAACAGCATTAAAGTGCGTTTTTATGAGCATGTGAAGGGTGTTGCACCCGGACAAAGCGCTGTTTTTTATGACGGGGATGATGTGATCGGGGGTGGTATCATTCAAAGATCTGTTCAAAATTCCTGATAAAGGCAGCTATTACTTTAAAAATTGTATCTTGAACTATATGAAAAATTATTTCTTGTTTGCTGCTTTTGCAATGACCGGTCTCAGCTTTTTCTCCTGCAAAAAATCTTCTGATACTTATTCGGGTGCACAGGTTTCAGAATATTACCCGCTTACAGTAGGGAAATACATTACGTATAAGCTAGATTCCTTGGTGTACATTAATTTTGGAGCATCCTCTACCACAAGAACTTACCAGGTAAAATTTGTGAATGATGCACTGGCAACCGATGCCCAGGGACGACTTGGTATGCGTGTGATAAGGTACATTCGTAGCATAGCCACGGCACCCTGGATACCTGATGCAACATTTTATGCAACCAATGTAAATAATTCAATAGAGTTCACAGACAACAACCAGCGTTTTATAAAACTTAAAATGCCCATCCGGGAAGGTTTTAGCTGGAAAGGCAATAGTTATATTGATACTTACTCTTTAAATTCTGAAGTGAAATATCTTGCAGACTGGGACTATACTTATGACAGCGTGAATATGCATAGCAATGTGGGAACATATTCTTTGGATAGCACACTTAAAGTAAGCCAGCGGGATGAAGTCATCGGCACACCAAGTAATCCAACTTTTTACAGCGAATACAATTTCGGGGAAGAAAAATATGCAAAAGGAATTGGTATAGTATACCGGAAATTCTCTCATAGCGAATACCAGCCGCCTGTTCCCGGCCGAGGTGGCCATTATACAGATGGCTCTTACGGGGTTACTTATACCATGATAGATCACAATTAATTTTATTATTTAGCCAGCTTCATATCTTTCTTCAACATCGTTGTGTTATAGTAATCCCGAATTATCGGGACTCACTTGTACAAATTAAATTCTATCCAACAAAAAGCTTTTCTCAAATTCATTATCACATTATCATATTAGCACATTATTTATTTCTTCCTCAAAAACGCAATTAGGTCTGTGTTAGGAATTTCTTTGGCATCCACCTGCCTGAGCATGGTAATGATCTGTCCCCGGTGAAAGCTCTGGTGATTGAAGAGATGCTGTAATACCTCGTAAACAGGCTGTTTAAACTGGTCCTTTTTCGAATTTTTATAAATAAATTCATGCTCCAATGCAGCTTCGGTAGCAATGTCTACCCATTCTTTCCATTGTTTAGATTGCAGCATGAGCTGCTGGTTAAGTTCCATGATGGTGCCTGAAAAAATTTCGCCAGGCCATTGAACATTTTCCTGCAGCTTGAGGCGCTGCCACCATACTGATTCCACATCCCACAAATGCAGAAGCGTTTTTTGAAGACTGGAAAAACTACTTTTTATTTCTTTATTTATCTGGTCATCAGCAAGGTTGTTTATACAATCTGTTATCCGCTGATTTGCCCATAAGTTATAGGCTGCATATTGTCCTAATAATTTCTTCATCCTTAAAGTTATTAGACAAAATTATAAATTTAAAAATTCGGGATGTTGATTAGTTTTGCCCACCTTAAAAAATACGATTTTATGCAGGTAAATATCCGCAGGGCTTTGAAAGAAGATTGTTTAAGAATGATGGAACTTATAAATGAACTGGCACTTTACGAAAAAGCCCCGGAAGAAGTTACGGTGAGTTTTGATCATTATGCAGAAACCGGGTTTGGAGAAAACCCGGTATGGTGGGCCTTTGTAGCAGAAGTTGATGGGAGGGTTGAGGGTTTTGCCCTTTGGTATATTCGTTACAGTACCTGGAAGGGAACCCGGCTTTACCTGGAAGACCTGATAGTAACTGAAAAAATGCGGGGCACTGGCTTAGGGAAATTATTATTTGAAAGATTGATTGAAGAAGCAAAAGAAAAAAAATACAGTGGCATGATGTGGCAGGTACTTGACTGGAATGAACCTGCGATCAATTTTTATAAAAAGTACCCGGGCGTAAATATTGATAAGGGTTGGTTGAATTGCAATTTGAATTTTTCTGCATAATATCATTACCTTAAGCAACGATTTGCAAACTGATCTACTCTAAAAGGAAATATCATTCTGTAAATTAATTCTATTCAAATGATGACTGCAAAAAGAATTTTCCAGGTATTAGCCATTTTATTTTTTCTTTCCTGCCAGAAAGATATCAGCAATGTTAGTATCACCGGCAACCAGCTTCCCGACTTTTCAACAAAAGTAAATTCATCTGTTTCAGGTTTTGTGACAGATGGAAATGATGCGGCTGTTTTGGGAGCTTCTGTAAAAATTGGTACCAGCACTACTTCCACAGATAAATATGGTTTTTTCGAAATAAAAAATGTGGATGTTGTGAAAACCGCGGCTGTTGTAACCGTTTCCAAAAACGGATATTTTAAAGGTATCAAAACCTTTATTGCAGAAAATAATAAAGCTGCATTCTTCAGAATTAAGTTAATGCTAAAAACCAATGTTGGTACTATAAATTCAACTACAGGAGGCAATGTAACTTTAAGTAATGGGTTGATAGTTGCATTACCGTCCGCTGCAGTGGTGAATGCTGCAACCAATGTAGCTTATTCAGGTTCAATGAATGTTGCTGCACGTTGGATAGATCCTGTAAGTGCCGATCTCAATTCAACAATGCCAGGAGATCTCCGGGGTATCACAACAGACGGCTCTTTAAAAACCTTAACTACCTATGGGATGGTTGCCGTAGAATTAACAGGAACTTCAGGCGAATTATTACAAATAGCACCAGGTAAAAAAGCAACTATTACCATGCCTATACCTGCTTCTATTTTAGCTAATGCTCCTGGAACAATTCCATTATGGTCATTTGATGAACCAAAAGGATTATGGATTGAAGAAGGGGAGGCAATAAAAACCGGGAGTTCTTATGTAGGTGAAGTGAGCCATTTTTCTTTTTGGAACTGTGATGTACCTGCAAATTATGTTCAGTTTAATTGCACCATAAAAGATATAGCAGGAAATCCGATAGCTAATGTAGTTGTAAAACTTTCACAAGTAAATAATCTTGCTAATACAAGATCAGGTATTACTGATTCATCAGGATATGTAGGAGGAGCCGTGCCTGCCAATACCCAATTATTATTACAGGTTTTCTCAAGCTATAATTGCAGCAATTTAATTTATTCCCAAACTTTTATAACCACAACAGTAAACATTTCTTTAGGCATAATAAATATACCTGCCACATCAATTAGGATAGCAACAGTTTCCGGAACGGCAACTAACTGTACAAATAACCCTGTTACAAATGGCTACATTATTTTGTATAAAGACAATAATTATTTTAGGTATCATGTCAGTAATACAGGTACTTTTAGTTTTACCACAATTCTATGTAACAATACCGCAAATGCAAGTTTTATAGCTGAAGATATAAATTCAATGCAGCAAAGCACCTCATTAAATTATACTTTAAATACAGGTACAAATGTAATAGGCAATTTACAGGCATGCGGAACAAGCACACAGCAATTTATTACTTATACTATTGATGGAGGAGCTGCAATTAATTACACTTCCCCTGCAGATTCTATAAGTGGTGGTACCTCTACGCTATGCTATATTGGTGGAAATAATACCATCAGCGCCATAAATTTTTCAATGAGCACCAACGGTATTGCAGTTGGAAGCATTCAGAATTTAATGGGTTTCAGTTCATCACAGATAAATGTTCAAACAACCATTCCAGCTCCTGTCTCAGTAAATATTACAGAGTATGGTAGTGTAGGTCAGTTTATCGGTGGTAATTTCAGCGGGACTGTTAGAGAATCAGTACTACCTAATACTATTCATAATATTGTCTGCAGTTTCAAAGTCAGGCGTGTTTTTTAGAAATTTCATTATACACACAAAGGGTTTCCGGATATCGGGAACCTTTTTTATTTATTATTTCTACTTATTTATCGGCATTAAGATTATGGCTTCGCTTAATTTTGCAGCCTGAGATAAAAGTTCATTAAAGATAAACTGTACAAGAGTGCCCGTCCGAAACGGCCCTGGCCGGGCGGGTGACTCCAATAAAGCTGAAGATAGCTCAAGGCCATGTTAATAAAAAAAATTCAATGGCAGAAAAAATTACACTTGGTGGCAATCGTAAATTAAATGTACCCAACAACCCAATTATCCCATTCATAGAAGGCGATGGCATTGGCCCTGAAATATGGAAAGTAGCACAAAAAGTTTTTGATACAGCGGTAGAAAAAGTTTATGGCGGCGCAAAAAAAATTGAATGGAAGGAAATGCTTGCGGGGGAAAAAGCATTTAAACAAACCGGTGAATGGTTGCCTGCTGATACGCTTCAAATGGCGAAAGACTTTATTGTTTCTATCAAAGGCCCTCTTACAACGCCAATCGGTGGCGGCATCCGATCATTGAATGTGGCCATGCGGCAAGACCTTGACTTGTATGCATGCGTAAGGCCGGTAAAATGGTTTAAGGGTGTGCCTTCTCCTGTAGTGCATCCGGAAAAAGTAGACATGGTTATATTCAGGGAAAACACGGAAGATATTTATGCGGGCATTGAATGGAAAGCGGGATCTGCAGAGGCTCAGAAATTTGAAAAGTTCCTTATAGAAGAAATGGGCGTTAAGAATGTGCGCTTCCCCGGCGATTCCAGTTATGGCGTGAAGCCTGTTTCTAACGAAGGAAGTAAACGCCTTGTTCGTGCAGCAATTGAGCATGCACTTGAAAACGATTTGCCAAGTGTAACCCTGGTACATAAAGGCAACATCATGAAATTTACTGAAGGCGGATTTAAAACATGGGGATACGAAGTAGCCCGGCAGGAGTTTACTGATAAAACATTTACCTGGGATGAATGGGATGATCTGAAAAAAGAACATGGTGAAGCGTATGCAAATGAAGTGCAACGCAAGGCTTTACATGAAGGAAAATTATTGGTTAAGGATATGATTGCTGATAATTTTTTGCAACAGATTTTAATTGCACCGCAGGATTTTTCTGTAGTAGCTACACTCAATTTAAATGGCGATTATATTTCTGATGCGCTGGCAGCAGAAGTGGGCGGCATTGGTATTGCACCAGGTGCAAATATTAATTTCAAAACCGGTTATGCGGTATTTGAAGCTACACACGGAACAGCTCCAAAATTTGCCGGCACCAACAGCATGAATCCTTCATCGGTAATTTTAAGTGGATGCATGTTGCTGGATTATATTGGGTGGAATGAAGCCGCAGAGATGATAATATCTGCACTGCAGGCAACTATCATGAGAAAGACCGTAACCATCGATTTTTATAATCTTATGACCGGAGCTAAACTGCTGAAGACAACAGAATTTGGAGATACTATTATAGAAAATATGGGTGTTGTAACAGGCGATGGGCAGTTAAAGAAGAGTAGCGGTTTGTAATCGTTTGATTTTTGAATTTATGTGATTTTATTAGATTTATTTTATATTTTAGTTGCCGGTCGATTAAACTATATAAAGAATTAATATTTACACCCGTTATGAAACTCATTAATTTCTTTACACTGCTTTGTTTAATTATTCTGAATGCCTGTTCAAAGCAAATAGATCAAACCCCAAATTCTCCGGATAAAAAACTTACTAAGGTTTTTGTTATTGATACTTCCCGGCAATCGCCGCATGATACTTTAGAGCGTATAAATATAAATTATAATAGTGCCGGCAAGTTGCTTGGTTTCTTTAAAATTGTTTCGGACACCGCTGGAAATATTCAAAAATATAAATCTACCAGGTATGAATATTTTACAAACAGCAACCTTGTAAAATTGTCTGTGTACAGGGATAGTAGTATATATCCACTACAGTATGTCGTTTATGACAGTACATGGTATAGTTACGATAACAATAATAAATGCATAAAAGATTCCCTTGCCCACGGAAATTTTTATACTACCATGAATTACATAAGATCAGCAAACAACATTAGCAGTAATTGGTTTAGTGCAACACATGGCGTTCCAAATAGTACCCAATATTACTACACCAGGTCTACCCATTTAAATGAGGCTGGTTTCGTAAAAACACAAACGGACACATTACATGTTCCATATGTAGAGCAGAGAACTGCTACAACTTATTATGAAGGAAAACCTAACCCATTTTTTTTGCTGAATGGTTCAATTGATAAGCAAATGACCGTTTGGGAATATGGTATAGAATCAGACCAGTCGGATTCCCGATTATTTTCTTTTCGTGAAGTGAAGGGCTCATGGTGTCCAAATGCATTATGCACTGGTTATTTGTTTAACTACATTTATGAATTTTGGCCAGATGGTAATCTTAAAATGGCTAAAGAGTTCAAAACACGATTTTTCAACAGTGGAATATTGGTTACAACCGAACACAAAAAATATTATTTCGTTTATGAATAACTAGAAGCGATGTACTGTCAATCAAAAAGCCCTCTACCATCGTAAACAAGACCCCCGATCTAACTTTAGCATTTCCCCCTGCCAACAAAAGATAACAGCCTGTGTTTTGGTTTCAGATTTTCCTTTACTGAATTGTTATCTCGCCGTACATTTGCCGCCAGCCGAATGGCCTATCAAATTTTATTTTAGAATTAAACAACATGACCAAAATCAAAGTAACCAATCCTGTAGTAGAATTAGATGGTGATGAAATGACCCGCATCATCTGGAAATTCATTAAAGACAAACTCATTCTTCCATACATTGAAGTATCCATACAATATTTTGACCTGGGAATGGAATATAGGGATGAAACGAATGACCAGGTAACCATTGATGCAGCCAATGCCATAAAGGCTTGTGGCGTAGGAATTAAATGTGCAACCATTACACCGGATGAAGCAAGGGTGAAAGAATTTAACCTGAAGCAAATGTGGAAGAGTCCCAATGGTACCATCAGGAATATTTTGGATGGAACTGTTTTCCGTGAGCCCATCGTTATGAAAAATGTTCCCCGCCTTGTAACCAATTGGACCGCCCCTATTATTGTTGGCCGTCATGCTTTTGGTGATCAATACCGTGCTACTGATACCGTAATAAAAGGAAAAGGAAAATTGACTATGACCTTCACACCAGAAGGCGGCGGCGAGCTACAAAACTTTGAAGTGTACAATTACAAAGGGGATGGCGTAGCGCTTTGCATGTACAATACCGATGAAAGTATTTATGGTTTTGCCCGTAGCTGTTTCAATATGGCGCTGAGTAAAAAATGGCCGTTATATCTGTCAACAAAAAATACTATCCTGAAAAAATATGATGGACGCTTCAAAGATATTTTTGAAGAAGTATATCAAAATGAATTCAAAGCAAAATATGACGAGGCAGGCATTACATATGAACACAGGCTCATTGACGACATGGTTGCAAGTGCACTGAAGTGGAATGGCAATTTTGTATGGGCTTGTAAGAACTACGATGGCGATGTTCAGAGTGACACCATTGCACAAGGTTTTGGTTCTTTAGGTTTAATGACTTCTGTATTGGTAACACCCGATGGATCAACAATGGAAGCAGAAGCAGCGCATGGAACCGTAACACGTCACTATCGGGATCACCAGGCAGGAAAGCCTACCAGCACCAACCCGATCGCATCTATTTTTGCATGGACAAGAGGCCTGGCATTTCGGGGTAAATTAGATAACAACCAGCCCCTGATAGATTTTTGCAATGCACTGGAATCTGTTTGTATTGAAACAGTAGAAAGCGGCAAAATGACTAAAGACCTGGCTGTATGTATCCATGGCAATAAAGTAACTCACGGAACAGATTATTTATACACAGAAGAATTCCTGGATGCAATAGATGAAAATTTGAAAAAGAAAATGGGATAGAAATATCAAAGACATTAAAATAAAAAGGGAAGCTAAACAACTTCCCTTTTTTAAATTTATAAAGCATTCCGAATGCAAAGGAATGGTTGAAGATTTCACCATTCACTTTTCATTATTCACCATTCACCTTATTCCAACTCAAATCTCACTGGCAAAGTAAATCTTGTCTTTACTTTTTTCCCTTTCACTGATCCGGGACTCCAGGTAGGCATTTTACTTACAACTCTTAGTGCTTCTTCTTCAAGGCCGTATCCTAATTTATTTCCCGCTACAGTTGGTGAAACAAGCTTTCCATTTTCATCTACAGTAAAGGTCACATTCACAACACCATCAATGCCTTCATTGGTTGCAGCATCAGGATAAGTCATGTTATTATCAAAATAACGTTGCATTCCTGCATACCCGCCAGGAAACTGAGGCATTACTTCAGGATTGCTATACACACCGCCATTATCTGCGGCCATTGATGGTGCAGACATCGTTGATTTTTCCGGCGCAGCAATCATTACTTTTCCCTTCTTACCCTTTTTGGCAGGATTGGATTTTGCCATAGCTGTTGTAGCAGAAGTTGCAGGAGCACTGGCCATTGTATTGTCTGCAGGTGTAGCCATAGCCATTGTATCCATCATGTGGCTGGTGGTGTCGGGCATAGTTGCAACATTAGCTGTTGTATCCCGGTAAGTGTCCGTTGTTGTTGTGGTATCATTATTATTACAGCCGATCGCAAGGATGCCTGCAATTAAAAATGACGATAATTTTTTCATTTTAAATTTCATAAAAAATATTTTTGGTGATTATACATGGCAACAAAATCAAATACTATGCCTTTAGTGAAAGTGGAGCAATAATAGACTCCTTAATAATTTCCAGGATCCCAACCATAACATCTTACCCGGCATTGTTTCACTTGCCCCACCCGCAGGCGAAGTCGCACCTGGCTACCGGCAGGCAGGTTCTTTTAGGTAACCAGCAGTATTCAGTTAATGATTTTCATTGCGCAGTTCGTAAAAGTCAATCAGCATTTAAGATGCCGGAGATATTGTTTTTGTGCCAGCATATAACTCGTATTCATAAAGCCGGCAATCTATTTTACTTGTATAAAATTCTATCCTGCGGCTTGGTTTCAAGCCTATTTTTTTTCCAAGATCCAGGTTGCCAGTGAAAATATAACCTGTGTATCCTTTACATTTTTTCTTTAAAAAATCACCCATCCGTTTGTATGTTCCCTGTAATTCAACCTCTTCACCCAGCCTGTCACCATACTCTGGATTAAAATAAACAACACCGGTTTCATTTTCCGGCACTGCTGTTTCTTCAAAATCACAAACTGCAAAATGTATCATCTCTTCCACACCAGCAATACCTGCATTTATTTTTGAAATGTTTATGGCATCCTCGCTGATATCAGTTGCTGTAATAAAAATTTTAAGATCATGCTTTACTACTCCTTCCAGCAACGCAAATTCTTTATTATAAACATCTTCTTCGTAACCCATAATATGCTTGAAAGCATAATCATTTCTATACAAGCCAGGCGTCCTGCCTGTTGCTATCATAGCTGCTTCAATGGCAAGTGTTCCCGATCCACACATCGGATTTATAAATGGTGATAGCCTGTCCCACTTTCCCGCATAGATCGTAGCTGCCGCCAATGATTCCAGCATTGGAGCTTTGCCTGGTATTTTTCTGTACCCATGTTTTGATAAGGTTTCGCCAGATGTGTCAATAAAAATTTCAGCGATATTTTCTTTCCAATATAAATGAATTACAGTACCTTCCAGGGCAGATCCGGAATCGGGCCTTGCACCCGTTCTTTCCCTGAACCTGTCTACGATTGCATCCTTCAGTTTTACATTGGCAAATAAATTATTCGTAATGGTTTCATTACTTACATTGCTGCTGATAGAAAAATATCCATTAGCAGGAATAATGTTTTCCCATTCAAACTGCAACATTTCTTTATAAAGATCATCGGCATTAAATACTGAAAAATCTTTTAAGGAAAATAATACCTGACTCGCACAGCGGAGATTTAAATTCAGTTTAATGCAATCGTGTAATGTGCCATACAATTCTACGCCGGTTTTAAAAACACGGATAGGTTTAAAGCTCAAAGCCTCTACTTCCTGTTGCAGGTAAGGAGCCAGGCGATTGCTGCAGGTAATGATGATTTTGTTTTGTGTTGAAAATTGCATCCCAAATTTATTTTTAGCGTCCTGATTTTTCCAGGCATGCATGAAGGCTTTCTTGCCAGTGGGGTATCACTATACCAAAAGTTTTAAAAAATTTTTCAGTACTTAAAACAGAATATGCAGGCCTGGCGGCTGGAGTAGGATACTGATTTGTGCTGATGGCATTCACCATGCATTTGCTTTTCAATAAATTTTTAATGGCAACAGCAAAGTCATACCAGCTAATAACGCCTTCATTACAGTAATGATAAACGCCTGGCACAAAATCATCCGCTTCTATAATATGCATAATTGCCTGTGCAAGATCTGCAGCATATGTAGGTGAACCAAACTGGTCATTTACCACCCCAATGCTTTCTTTTTCCTGCATAAGCCTCACCATCGTTTTTACAAAGTTTTTTCCATGCATACTATAAACCCAGGAAGTGCGGATAATAATGGCAGCATTATAAATATCCTGCACGGCTCTTTCACCTTCCAGTTTGCTAAAACCATATTTATTTACCGGGTTTACCGGATCAATTTCCCGGTATGGCTCTGTAGCTTTTCCATCAAATACATAATCGGTAGAGATATGAAACAGTTTACAATCATAAGTCCTGCAGATTTCAGCAACATTTGCGGCACCAATTGCATTTACTTGTATGGCAGCTTCCACCTCGGTTTCAGCTTTATCAACTGCCGTGTAGGCAGCACAATTTATAAAAACATCAATCCTATTGGCATCAAGGAATTTTTGCAATGCATCTCTATCAGTAATTGATAATTCAGACCTGGAAACGAAAATAAAATTGAAATAAGGAAAAGATTTTTCAAGGTCCCGGAACTCCATACCCAATTGCCCGTCGGCCCCCGTAACCAGTATCGTTTTTTTAAATGACAAATGATCTATGGCTGATATACAAAATTATTTCGGCAGTTTTCAAATGATGGATGTAGTGTATCTTTTTCAGAGATGACTTTTTTATCTTCTTTTATTTTCCAATCAATAGCCAATGAAGCATCATTGAACATGATCCCTGCTTCCGCTTCTTTGTTATAAAATGTATCGCACTTATAAAAAACCTCTGCTTTGTCACTTAGTACCGAATAGCCATGCGCAAAACCTTTTGGTACCAGCAATTGTTTTTTATTTTCAGCAGATAATTCTAATGAATAGGTTTTACCAAATGATGGTGACCCTTTTCTCAGGTCCACTACTACATCCAGGATCGTTCCACTTAACACCCGGATAAATTTTGATTGAGCATAAGGTGCAAGCTGGTAATGCAATCCCCTGATAACACCAAAAGAAGACTGGGCCTGGTTATCCTGTACAAACTCTATGTGAACTCCTTCCTGCTCACAAATTGATTTATTATAACTCTCAAAAAAATAACCACGGCTATCTTCAAAAACTTTTGGTTCAAATATTAGTAACCCGGGGAAATCTGTTTTAATGAAAGGCATTTGGTAACTGATGATTTATTAATGGATAATTTATAGTGTGGTCTTCGCCTGTTCTGCACCTTTTTTTGCTCCGCCATATATATTTCTAAAATACTCAATTGTGTCTGTTAAACCATCTTCAAATTTTTTAGTGGGAACATAACCTAACATATTTTCTGCAAGCGAAATATTGGCCAATGAATTGCGGATATCTCCGGCTCTTGGTTCCCGGTATGTAGCTTCCCATTCGGAATGCAAGTAATTTTTACAGGCATTGTAGAGATAGTTAACAGAATAATTTTCACCAACTGCAACATTGTAAACTTTATTAAATGCTTCCTCATTATCCGTCAACATCGCCTTTATATTTATCTGAACAGCGTTATCTACAAATGTAAAATCCCTTGTTTGTTCTCCGTCGCCATTTATAAAAACAGGTGTTTGTTGCATAATGCCTTTTACGAACAAAGGAATAACGGCTGCATAAGCTCCATCAGGATCCTGGCGTGGACCAAAAATATTGAAATAGCGAAAGCCAATTGTTTTTATTCCATACACATTGGAAAAAACCTGTGCGTATAATTCATTCGTTTTTTTGGTAGCTGCATACGGTGATAGACAATTGCCCACACGTTCTTCTACTTTTGGTAAGGTTGGCTCATCCCCATAAACAGAAGATGAAGATGCGTAAATGAATTTAGAAATTTTATTATCTACCGCAGCATTTAGCATATTGATAAAGCCACCAACATTTACCTCGTTAAAATAGAGGGGTTCTTTTATGGAACGAGGCACCGAACCCAATGCTGCCTGGTGACTGACATGGTCAATATCAATACAGGCGTTGTTACAGTCTTCAATATTCCTGATGTCACCGTGTATGAATTCAAATGACGGGTACTGCTTAAGTACATCCAGGTTTTTTTCAAATCCGTTTACCATGTTATCCAGCACCCTAACCTTTGCGGCGCCTGCCTTTAACAGGTATTCAGCCAGGTGGCCGCCAATAAAGCCAGCACCGCCTGTGATCAAAAATTTATCCTGTGTTATATCTTTTGTATGAAAACTCATTTTTTATTCACCTGGTTTTTTAAATATTAATTATAAACTCCAGTAATCTCTTTCTACTATTTTATTCCTATACTGACCTTTTAGATCAGCCACTAATGCCCCGGGCTTAGTGATGGATGCAAAATATGCATCATCTAAATTCTTATAATCGTTGTGAGGAACTGTTATGATAACAGCATCATAATCGGTCCGTAAATTTTCAGTAAGGGTAAACCCATATTCATGATCCAGTTCCTTGCTGCTCGCATGGGGATCTGTAACATCTACATTTAAAGAATAAGATTTTAATTCTTTCACAACGTCGGCAACTTTGCTGTTGCGGATATCGCTTACATTTTCTTTGAACGTTGCCCCCATCACAAGTACCCTTGCATCCTTTACATTTCCATTATGTTCTATTACATGTTGCAAAACTTTCTTTGCTACATACGCCGCCATTCCATCATTGATACTTCTTCCTGCAAGAATAACCTGGCTATTGTAGCCAAGTTTTTTTGATTTATACGTAAGGTAATATGGATCCACGCCAATGCAATGTCCACCCACAAGACCTGGTTGGAATTTTAAAAAATTCCATTTAGTGCCCGCTGCTTCCAATACTTCGAACGTATTAATATTCATCCTGTCAAAAATGATAGATAGTTCATTCATCAGCGCAATATTAAGATCACGCTGAGTGTTCTCAATGATCTTGGCTGCTTCTGCAACCTTAATTGATGAGGCCTTGTGTACGCCTGCTTTTACAACCAGCTCATACACTTTTGCAATAGTATCCAGGCTTTCTTCACAACACCCGCTTACCACTTTTATGATAGATGATATGGTGTGCTCCTTATCTCCTGGGTTAATTCTTTCAGGTGAATAGCCGATCTTATAATCAGCAACCATTTTTAAGCCCGATAACTTTTCAATTATGGGCACACAATCTTCTTCTGTACAGCCAGGATAAACCGTGCTTTCAAAAACAACATAGTCGCCCTTCTTTATCACTTTACCAATTGTTTCGCTGGCTCTTTGTATCGGCACAAGATCCGGCACATTATTTTTATCAACCGGTGTCGGCACTGCTACAATAAAGAAATTAGCCGAACGCAAAACATCAAGGTCATTAGTAAATTCAATATCACAATTATCAAATGCGTTTGATTCAAGTTCCTGGCTTGGATCAATTTTATTTCGCATCATTTCTACACGCTCTGCATTAATGTCGAAGCCAATCACTTTTATTTTTTTTGCAAACTCAAGTGCGATCGGTAGGCCTACATATCCTAATCCAATTACGGCTAACTTTTTTTTCTTGTCTAACAAATCCTCGTACATCTGTGATTTATAAATTTTAATTTTGAATTTTCTTTTTATCTGCACACAAATAATGTATCAACCAAGGCCACTTTTATTCTTACTCTATATACTTTTTTACTTTATATACTTGTTTACCATTCACTTTTCAAAAACTCCTTCGGCAACTTATCCAGTTCTTCCTTGGGTAGGTTTTTAAAATATTCATAAGTGATCTTTAATCCCTCTGCCCTGCTCACTTTGGGCTGCCAGCCTAAAATATCTTTAGCCTTTGTAATATCTGGTTGCCGTTGTTTGGGATCATCCAGCGGCAATTCTTTATATACAATTTTTTGTTTTGTGCCTGTAAGTTGTATGATCTCTTCTGCAAAATCTTTGAGTGAAATCTCGTCCGGGTTTCCAATATTTACGGGCAACGAATAATCACTCATCAACAACCGGTAAATGCCTTCCACTAAATCATCCACATAACAAAAACTTCTTGTCTGACTGCCATCACCGAAAACCGTTAGGTCTTCGCCTCTCAATGCCTGGCCAATAAAAGCAGGCAGGGCACGCCCGTCGTTCAACCGCATTCGTGGACCGTAAGTATTAAATATTCTTACTATTCTTGTATCCACTTTATGAAAACTATGGTATGCCATAGTGATAGCTTCCTGGAAACGTTTGGCTTCATCATACACACCTCTTGGGCCGATGGGATTTACATTGCCCCAATATTCTTCTGTTTGTGGATGCACCAATGGATCGCCATACACTTCGCTGGTGCTGGCTACAAGGATACGTGCATTTTTTGCGAGGGCAAGGCCAAGGCAATTATGCGTTCCCAATGATCCTACCTTTAATGTTTGGATAGGAATTTTAAGGTAGTCTATGGGGCTTGCGGGTGACGCAAAATGAAGGATATAATCCAGCTTGCCAGGTATATGAATGAATTTAGAAACATCATGATGATAGAATTCAAAATTCTTTAGCTTAAATAATTGTTCAATATTTTTCAGATCTCCGGTGATGAGGTTATCCATTCCAATAACATCAAAACCTTCTTGGATAAATCTGTCGCATAAATGCGAACCAAGAAAGCCTGCCGCACCTGTAATTAAAATTTTTTTAGGCATTACATTTTGCTTTTTTTACCTATATACTTTTCAACTCTATACTTTCTTTCTTTATATACATCATCCTTTCAACAACTCAAACCTTTTCAATTTTCCTTCTTCCCACACTTTCATAATGATAACCAAGTTTTTTCATTTGATCCAGGTCGAAAAGATTGCGCCCGTCAAATACCAGCTTATTTTTTAATTGCCCTGAAATTTTATCAAAGTCTGGTGTACGAAATTCGTTCCACTCAGTAGCAATGATCAACGCATCTGCATTTTGCAAAGCATCATATTGACTATCCGCATAAATAATTTTACTGCCTAGCATTTGTTTCACATTGTTCATCGCTTCAGGATCAAAAGCAGTTAAGGTAGCACCGGCTTCTATTAAAGCATCAATGATGTACAGAGCAGGAGCTTCCCTTATATCGTCTGTATTGGGTTTAAAAGAAAGTCCCCACAATGCAAAATGCTTTCCTGAAATATCTCCTTTAAAAAATGAAAGGATCTTTGGAATCAGGTGCAGCTTTTGCTTTTCATTCACGTCCATTACAGCATCCAATATCTTAAATTCATAATTGTTTTCTGACGATGATCTTGCAAGCGCCTGCACGTCCTTCGGGAAACAACTGCCACCATATCCGATCCCCGGAAATAAAAATCTTTTTCCGATACGATCGTCGCTTCCTATACCTCTTCTTACCATGTCTACATCAGCATCAAGTTTCTCGCAAAGCTGCGCAATCTCGTTCATGAAACTGATCTTCACCGCAAGAAATGCATTGGCTGCATACTTCGTTAGTTCCGCAGATTTTTCATCCATGAAAATAATAGGATTACCCTGCCTGACAAATGGTGCATACAATTCATTCATCAGCTTTATGGCTTTTTCTGATCTTGTTCCTATTACAACTCTATCTGGCTTCATAAAATCTTCTACGGCTACACCTTCCCGCAAAAACTCGGGATTACTCACCACATCAAATGCGTTTTCTATATCCTTATTTGAGGAAGCGTTGATAATTGCTTCTTTAACTTTATCTGCAGTGCCAACCGGCACCGTGCTTTTATCAATAATAACTTTATAATCTCCCTGGCCAATAATTTTTCCAAGGTCATTTGCAACCCCTAAAATATATTTTAAATCGGCACTGCCATCTTCACCTGGCGGTGTAGGCAATGCAAGAAAAATAACCTGTGCATCTATTATCGCATCTTCAAGAGAAGTAGTAAAAAATAAACGCTCTTCTTTAAGATTCCTTAAAAATAATTTTTCAAGCCCTGGCTCATAAATAGTAATCTGGCCCCCGGACAATTTTTCTACTTTGGCCCTGTCAATATCTACACAAGTAACTTTATTACCTGTTTCTGCAAAACAAGTTCCAGTGACCAATCCTACATATCCTGTTCCTACAACTGCGATCTTCATTTAAAAATATTTTTGAGGCAATTATTTATTTACAAATTCTAACACTGCCGCAATGATAAAATCCTGTTGCTCTTTATCCAGTTCTGTATGTATGGGCAAGGAGATCACCCTTTCCGTAAGCCAATCGGTAACAGGCAAATTAAATTTGCTTCCGCCAAATGCATCAAACATCTTCTGCCTGTGAGCAGGTACAGGATAATAGATCATCGATGGAATGCCTTTGCCAGCAAGGAATTCATGAAGACCATTTCTATCTGCATCATGCACTAATAATGTGTATTGATGAAAAACATGCGAAGAATATTTCGCCCTGAACGGTGTGGTTATTTTTTCATTTTCTGCAAATGCACAGTCATAATAATCCGCCGCATTTCTCCGGGCTGCAATATACTCATCGAGGTGGCGAAGTTTTATATCCAATATTGCAGCTTGCATAGTATCCAACCTAGAATTGCAACCTACCAGGTCATGATAATATTTTTTACTTTGCCCATGAGAAGCAATCATTTTTAGTTTTTCTGCAAGTGCATCATCATCTGTAAAAATTGCCCCGCCATCACCAAATGCTCCAAGGTTTTTAGAAGGATAAAAAGAAGTGCAACCAATTTGCCCGATTGTGCCTGTTTTCTTTTTAGATCCATCACTGAAAATATAATCATTGCCAATTGCCTGGGCATTATCTTCTATAACAAAAAGATTATGTTTTTCAGCAATGGCCATGATTGCTTCCATGTTAGCAGCATGACCATACAAATGAACGGGAACAATGGCTTTTGTTTTCGCTGTGATGGCTTTTTCAATAGCTTCCGGTTCAATGCAAAAAGTTTGTTTATCCACTTCTACAAATACCGGCTGTAGCCTGAGTAATGCAGCTACTTCTACAGTGGCTATATAGGTAAATGATGGCGTAATGATCTCGTCACCGGGCTGCAGGTCCAGCGCCATTAAAGCGATCTGTAAAGCATCCGTTCCATTTGCACAGGGAATAACATGTTTGCTACCATGATAAGCAGCAAGATTAGTGGCAAAATCATTTACAACTTTTCCACCTATAAACTGCGAACTTTCCATTACAGCTATAACGGCTTCATCCACTTCTTTTTTTATTTTCTGATACTGTGTTTTAGTATCTACCATCTGTAACGGCCTCATATTTATTTAACTGTTTTTAGCGGCGCAAAGATATGCTTTTGAAATAGTTAGTTTAGGTTTAACAGCATCTGCCTAAATCAAAACCCCTGATATTAAATCGGGGCTTTTACTTTCTAAGTTATTATCACTACCTCTTTCATTTACCCAAGATTATGATACACTTTTTGAACATCTTCATCCTGCTCAAGGTGATCCACCATTTTTAAAACGTCGTTGGATTGTTCTTCATTCAATTCCATTGTATTGGCAGGTATCCAGGTAAGTTCCACACTTATTACTTCAAGTTTTTTTTCTTCAAGGGCCTTGTTCATATTTCCATATTCTGTAAACGGTGTGCGGATAATTATATTTCCTTCCTCATTCTCACCTATTTCTTCCAGACCATAATCAATCAGTTCCAGTTCCAGGTCATCTGCATTTAAGCCTTCACCTTTTATTTTAAATTCAGCCATGTGAGTAAACCCGAATGCCACGCTGCCAGTTGTACCTAAAGCGCCATGTCCTTTGGTAAAATGCATCCTTACATTGGCAACGGTTCTTGTAGCGTTATCGGTTGCTGTTTCTACAAGTACTGCCACACCGTGTGGTGCATAACCTTCATACATTATCTCTTCATAATTACTGGTGTCCTTACCCATTGCCCTTTTAATGGCAGCTTCTACCCTATCCTTTGGCATGCCTACAGACTTCGCATTAATGTAGCACCTTCTTAAGGCGGGATTATTATCAGGGTCGGGGCCGCTGGCTTTTACAGCAATTGCAATTTCTTTACCTATACGGGTAAAATTTTTTGCCATCTTATCCCAGCGGGCAAACATGCTGCTTTTTCTTACTTCAAATATGCGACCCATAGAAGAATTTATGATTTGGATTTACGATTTACAACTGATCACTCTTAACTGACCACCGATTAAGTTTGCAAAAATAAGGCTTGCACCTGCGTTCTGCAAAATTGTTCATGATAGTTTAGATTTGCTGCATGGATATATTGTTTACTTATAAGCAACTAAGAGAGTTTTCTGCAAATATTTTTAAAGCCATTGGGTGCAATGATATAGATGCAGGCACGGCAGCCACAGCATTGCTAAGTGCTGATCTTCGTGGGATTGACAGCCATGGTATAGCAAGATTAACCGGGTATGTACGGCTATGGGAGGCAAAACGAATGGATGGTTGTGCTGACATGGTTATTATGCATGAAACGCCATCAACTGCAGTGGTTGATGGCAAAGGTGGGATTGGCCTTGTTGTGGCGCCCTTTGCAATGAATATTGCCATTGAAAAAGCAAAAAATGTAGGCACGGGTTGGGTGAGTGTACAGAATAGCAATCATTTCGGTATTGCTGGACACCACGCTATGATGGCATTGCCGCATGATATGATCGGCATTGCAATGACAAATGCATCTGCCCTTGTTGCACCTACCTTCAGTATGGAAAAACTTTTAGGAACTAACCCTATAGCTGTTGCTGTGCCTGCTGGTGAAGAACCGTCCTTTGTGGCGGATTTTGCTACCACGACAGCCTCCAATGGAAAACTGGAAATACTGCAGCGCAAAAATGAAGCAGCTCCTTTAGGATGGGTCCAGGGAAAAAATGGCGAAGAATGTACTGATGCATCTATACTAAAAAACGGCGGTGCCATGTTACCACTGGGTGGAGACAGAGAACACGGAAGTCATAAAGGATATATGCTGGCAAGTATTGTAGATATTTTTTCCGGAGTGCTTAGCGGCGGAAATTATGGGCCATGGGTGCCGCCTTTTCCGGCATATATCCCAATGCCGGAGGGAATGCCTGGAAAAGGAATCGGCCATTTTTTTGGCGCAATGCGAATTGATGCATTTCGCCCGGCAGCAGATTTTAAAAATAATATGGACAACTGGATAAAACGGTTCAGGGCTGCCAAAACCTTGGAAGGTTTTGAAAGAGTGATCATTCCTGGTGAGCCGGAAGCAGCTATGGAACTGGAGAGAATGAAACATGGTATTCCGGTAGGACCTTCGGTTCTAGATGAACTAAAAATGCTCGCTGACAAATTCTCACTTATTTTATAATCAGTGAATAAATGGGTTTTAGATTATTTTTGCCACCGGTTGTAGCATTCCAATTAAGCATAAGTAGTAGCCTGTCCGTAACTGGGTATTCGAAGTTGCGTTTAAACGGGCAGAACTTTACATTTGTAACATTATTCAACAATAACAAGTATTTCTCTTTAAAATGAAAGTAATGAAATTTGGTGGCACAAGTGTAGGCAAGCCACAGCGGATGAAAGAAGTGAGTAAACTAATAACGGCTGATGCCGAACCAAAGATCGTTGTGCTTTCAGCCTTAAGTGGCACTACAAATTCCCTGGTGGAGATCAGTAATTTGCTTGCATCTAACGACCGGAAGGCGGCTAAGCAAAAGATTGAAACCCTGGAAGCTCAATACCAGCAATTTCTTGCTGAACTGATACAAGATCCGGCGGTCTTAGAAAAAGGCAAATCGATCCTGCAGGAACATTTTGAATTCCTTTCTATCATCCTTAAAATTTCTTTTAGCGAAGCGCTGAATAAAGACATTCTTGCCCAGGGCGAGTTATTGAGCAGCAAAATATTTTCGCTTTACCTTGAACAGGAAAAAATTAACCATGTATTATTACCGGCACTGGAATTCATGACACTCGATATCCAGGATGAGCCGCAGGTAGGAACCATCAAAGTGAAACTGTCGCAACTGCTGCAAAGGCATAGGGACACTCCTATTTTTATCACGCAGGGATATATCACCAGAAATGCAAAGGGAGAAGTTGATAACCTGAAAAGAGGTGGAAGTGATTACAGCGCATCGCTTATAGCTGCAGCAATAAATGCCAGCCAGTGCGAAATATGGACAGACATTGACGGCATGCATAATAACGATCCCAGGGTAGTAGAAAAAACCCGGCCCATAGAACAACTAAGTTTTGAGGAAGCTGCTGAACTTGCTTATTTCGGGGCTAAAATTTTGCACCCGGCTAGCATATGGCCAGCCCAGTTTTATAATGTCCCGGTAAAATTGCTGAATACCATGCATCCCGAAGCCAAAGGCACATTGATAACGGAAGAAGCTGGAAGCACCGGTGTAAAAGCGGTAGCAGCAAAAGATAATATTACCGCCATAAAGATCAAGAGCAGCCGTATGCTGTTAGCCTACGGTTTCCTGCGTAAGATTTTCGAGGTGTTTGAAAAATATCGCACTTCCATTGATATGATAACAACATCTGAAGTTGCTGTTTCGGTCACTATTGACAGTGATATATTCCTCAAAGAAATAAAAAGAGAACTAGAGGCATTTGGTACGGTGGAGATAGATACGAATCAGACTATTGTTTCTATTGTAGGAAATGAGATAACTGAAACAAGGGACATCATGCGTAAGGTATTTGAGTCTGTATCTGGAGTACCGGTGCGCATGGTGAGTTATGGAGGGAGCAGGCACAATATCTCTTTGCTTATTCCAAAAAGCTATAAGGAACAAACCCTCAGGCTCCTGAATAAAGGGCTTTTTGGATTGTAGGAACTAATGGTAGGTAATCTATTAAGTAGGTTCTATGCACATGCTTTGTCTTTGTGGAATCCTTCGTTCATTTGCGTGAGCCCAATGAAACAAAGAGAACATGACCACTTTGTTTCCGTTCTATCCTTTGTTTCGTCGCGTGAAATCCCAATGAAACAAAAGAAAGCATGACCATGCTTTGTTTCCTATGCATCCTTTGTCTCGTTGTGTGAAACCTTAAACTGCAATCCCTAATTTCTTATACACAAAACTCATCAGCCAGGCCGGGCCAATCATCAGGAACTGCAGGTCTTTAAGAAATGATGGCTTTTTGCCCTCTACTTTGTGGCCATAAAACTGACCAATCCACGCCAGCACAAAAATGATCAGGGCAATCTGCCAAAGCGAAAGAATATTCATTTCTTCCAGCAAGCTACATATCCAAACACAAACCGCTATAAACAGCAACATTCCTACACTAAGTGAGAGAGACAGCGTTGCATAGTAAAATAATACAACCAAAGCAGCTATAATTCCCACATTTACCTGGTATCCTCCTATTTCCCATGGCAATTTTATTGAATATAATAAAGCAAGAACTGAAAAAAAGATAAGTGGTACACAAATCCAATGAATAAGCTTGTTGGTTTCATTTTGATGACTTTCGCCGTATTCAGAAAGCCATTGGCTGAGTGTTTTCATACCAATTGTTTTAATTAAAGGTAAATTTTTTATATTCTATCAGCTTCAAAATCACCCCTAAACATAAATATTAAAAAAATATTTTTATTTCTTACAATAAACCAAAGATCGATTGCGTTAATACATCGGTTTTTCATAGGATATTGGATTAATACGGGCTTTGATTTCTATCTCGGCCCCTTTTTTTTGCCCATACCTCACTAAAAAAACTCCCGCAAGGGGAGTTTCTTCAATAAAATCTAAAATTTTTAAAGTATCAGCATCGAATCTCCATAGCTAAAGAATCGATATTTATCCTTGATAGCTTTTTTATATGCTTCCATCATCAGGTCATACCCCGCAAAGGCACACGCCATGATCAATAAGCTGGTCTTTGGCAGGTGAAAGTTGGTAACCAATGCATCAGCAATATTGAAATTATATGGAGGATGTATAAAATGATTGGTCCATCCTTCTGAAGGCTTCAAAAACTTTTGTGCCGTATAGGAAGTCTCCATTGCCCGCATCGTGGTAGTGCCGATAGAACATATCCGGTGGTTGGTTTCTTTTGCCTTATTTACAATGTCACAGGCAGTCTGGTCAATTTTATAATATTCAGCATCCATTTTATGTTTGCTAAGGTCTTCTACTTCAATTGGACGGAAAGTACCCAGCCCCGTATGCAACGTAACCTCTGCAAAACGAACGCCTTGTATCTCCAGTCTTTTAATAAGCTCTTTACTAAAGTGTAATCCCGCTGTTGGTGCAGCCACAGCTCCCTCATGCTTGGCGTAAACAGTCTGGTATCTTTCTTTATCTTCTTCTTCAGGTTTGCGCTTAATATATTTAGGAAGTGGTGTTTCACCCATGATATCAAGCATCTGGCGAAACTCATCATCAGTGCCATCCCATAAAAAACGGATGGTGCGGCCACGGCTGGTAGTGTTGTCAATCACTTCTGCTACCAGTTCATCGCTTTCGCCAAAATATAATTTGTTACCTACACGTATCTTACGGGCAGGATCAACGATCACATCCCAAAGCTTATTTGTTTTGTTCAATTCACGTAGCAGGAAAACCTCGATCTTGGCACCGGTTTTTTCTTTGCGGCCATACATCCGTGCAGGGAAAACTTTTGTGTTATTCACTACAAATACGTCCTTGTCATCAAAATATTCCATGATATCACGGAATTGCTTGCTTTCAAGTTCACCAGTTTTGCGATTAACCACCATCATACGGCTTTCTTCACGTTTTTTGGTAGGGTGCTGCGCAATCAGGTTAAGCGGAAGATCAAATTTGAATTGAGATAATTTCATTCAGGAATTTTTATTGTTTTTTTGTCTGATGGATCTCCCGTAAAAGTCGCCAGGTTGAAGTTACTTTTCGTTGGTAGATTCATGCAATAAATGGGTTTAATCTTTATTTATCACATGCCAGCTGCAAAGTACAGAGATAGGAGCCCCACGGTTATGCAGGACATTTATCATGTTACGGCATGATTTTTAAAGTGGGCAAAGGTAGCATAATAAACAATTACACTGAAACCAATTATTTATCACTCTGTTAAGGCTAATCCAAATCTACTCAAACAACCAAGGTTTATTTGATTTTTCAAGGCATTGTGCCCAACTTTAATCAATCAAATATTGACCTGAACCAAATCTATGAAGCTTCGCAACTTCTTTATACTTTTTTATTTTACCGCCATAAGTTTTTCGACCTTCGCCCAGTCCGTTGACCACTACAGTGGCCTGCTATGGCAGATTACCGGAAATGGATTAAAAAAGCCCTCTTATCTTTTCGGCACCATGCATGTGAGCAGTAAACTTGCTTTTCACCTGAGTGATTCATTTTATTATGCTTTAAAGAATGTGGATGCGGTTGCACTGGAACTAAACCCCGATCTATGGCAGAAGCAAATGGTGCGCTTGAATAAACTCAATGAAAATTATTCAGCCTTTATCCAGCCCGCCGGCGATGATTACCTTACTGAAAATACTTTTCGCATTCACAAATTTGATAAAGAATTAAAAGCAGCCTTATCTACTGAACCACCGGTGGTGAATAGCCTGCTTTATCGCTCCTACAAAGCCAAAGATGATTTTGAAGAAGATACTTTTCTTGACCTGTATATTTTTCAAACCGGGCGAAAGCTTGGCAAAGCCGCCGCAGGGGTAGAAGATTATTACGAAAGCGAGAAATTAGTTATGGAAGCCTATAGTGATATGGCAAAGGAAAAAAAGAAAAAAGAAATTGACCTGGATGGTGAAACTATGAGCAGCCTGGTAGAAAAAATGCAAAATGCTTACCGCCGTGCCGACTTGGACCTGATGGACTCTTTAGATAATGCTATGGAAAAATCCCCGGCATTCAGGGAAAAGTTTTTGTATAAACGCAACGAGATACAGGCAAATGCTATCGACAGTATTATTAAAACAACGTCTTTGTTTGCTGGCGTTGGAGCCGCACATCTTCCCGGAGACAGGGGTGTTATTGCCATGTTGCGAAGCAAGGGGTATAAACTTAGGCCGGTAAAGATGTCGGATAGGGATGCCCGGCAAAAGGATGAAATAAATCAATTGAAAGTACCTGTAAAATTTGCTGTTCAATATGCGGATGATGGCATGTATAATGTTGCTGTACCGGGCGAATTATACAAAATAAATAATGATGCCTTGCCCCTGGACCGGGTGCAATATGCGGATATGGGCAATGGAGCATATTACATGGTTACAAGAGTAAAAACAAATGCTTCCATTCTTGGAACAGCTGAAGAAGAGATTCGCCAAAATATTGACAGCTTGCTTTATGAAAATATTCCCGGTAAGATATTAACTAAGAAAAAAATTATTACAGACGGATATACAGGTTTTGATTTGACCAACCGTACCCGAAGGGGCGATCTGCAGCGTTACCAGGTTTTCAATACGCCATTTGAAGTATTGATTTTTAAAATGAGTGGGAAGAACGACTATGTGAACGGCGCCGAGGCTAACAAGTTTTTTTCTTCAATAAGGCTGAAAAAATTTGATACAACCACCTTATTATTTTCACCGCCCCAGGGAGGGTTCAATATTAAGCTTCCCCAGGAGCCACATCAATATTATAATAGCCTGGAAGATGACCGGCAAGAATACGAATCAGTTGATAAAAATACCGGGAATGCATATTTCATCATAAAAAAAAGTATCTACAATTTTAGTTTCCTTGAGGAAGATAGTTTTGACCTAAGCATGATAGAAACATCTTTCAGGGCTCCTGATTATTTTGACAAGCAATTAAGCAGGAAGTTTATTTCTCATAAAGGATACCCGGCTTTATTAGTGAGAGAAAAATTGAAGAATGGAAATATTCTGAATGTTGCCTACCTTATTGCCGGCCCGCATTTATATGCTTTTGCAAAACGCCCAAAGAATCCGGATGATTCATCCTTTGCTTATTTTAATTCCGTCAGCATTGAACCATATCGTTATACTGATCCGTTAGCTTATACGGATACGTTCCTGTTTTTTAAAACAAAAACCCCTGTTGTGCCCGACATTGATGCATCGGTAAGGGGAATTATTGAACAGGCTCAAAAAGATAATAACAATGGCAAAAATCCAAATGGTTATTTCAGTTACTGGCAAAAACCAGGGAGAGGAATTTTTAGGTCCACTCCCACTGGCGAATTAGTTTCAGTTTACCTGCAACAATATCCACAGTATTATTCCGTAAAAGATTCTTTGGCTTTCTGGCAAAACGAGATGGACGATTACACGGGCAAAGGCGATATGCTCATTGATAAAAAGCTTTATTTTAAGTGGCCTGATGGCACCGAAGGATATAACCTTCAATTAAGAGATACCGGGTCCTCACGGGTTATACAAAGATTGATAATGCTGAAGGGACATAACCTTTATAATCTTGTAACGCTGACGGATACTATTGGAATCAACAGTAGTTTTATTTCCAGCATTTTCAATAATATGAAACCACTGGCGGCAGATAGCCAGGATATGTATAAAAATAAGCTCGATCTTTTTTATGATGATCTTTTTAGCCTGGATAGTACCCGGCATAAAAAAGCGCAACAAGCCATTGCCAATATTTATTTTGGACCCTCTGCTGTTCCTGTCCTTATAAAATCCATCACCAGGTTAAGCGCATCTGATAAAGATTACCTTGATACAAAAGCAAAATTAATTTCAGAACTTGGTTATATAAAAACTGGTAAGACAAATGATATTCCTGCATATTTAAAAAACCTATACCGCTCATCGGCAGATACAAGCCTTTTCCAAAACGAAATCATAAATTCGCTTGCAAGGCTCAAAACAAAAGAAGCCTACAGCGTATTAAAAGAATTGCTGCTACAGGACCCGCCAATTTTTGAAAATAGCACAGACTACACATCGCTATTCAATAACCTGGAAGATAGTTTGCAGATAAGCGCTTCTTTATTTCCCGACCTCCTTCAACTGACGATGATTGATGATTACAAAGAAAAGTTAATAGACTTGCTGGTGTCTCTTGTAGATAGTGGTTATGTTGGACCAAAAAATTACAAACAACATTTTAATAGCATTTACCTCGATGCAAAAGTAGCTTTGAAAAAACAACGGGCAAAAGAACAGCAACAAATAAAACCGGTTGAAAATAATATTGAAGAAGAACCTCAATTAAAAAATTACAAATCTGACAACTACAGCTCTACACTAAATGACTACAGTATTTTACTCATACCTTTTTACCACACGGAGAAAATGCTAAAACCATTTTTTGAAAAACTTTTACAAAGTAGTGATGAGCAGGTTAGGTTAAATACTGTTTTACTCATGCTCCGAAATAATATTCCGGTAGCAGATTCATCAATATACAAATTAGCAGCTGCCGAAAGCACCCGTAGCTTGTTTTACCGGCGATTAAAAAATGCAAACTTAAAAAATAAATTTCCTACCACTTTTAATTCACCGGATTCAATTACCAGGGCCATGTTAATTGCTGCAAATGAATATGATAAAATGGATTCGCTGGTTTTCATAAAAAAAATCAGTACAAAACTAAAAACAAAAACAGGCTGGGTTTATTTTTATAAATATCGCCTTAAGAAAACGGATGATTGGAAAATAGCCATCAGTGGCCTGCAGCCAGCCAATGAAAACGAAACGGATGATAATGATGACCTCGTGTTATTAACGGATAAGAAAATAAAGGTTGCGGAATCTTTGGACGAACAATTAAATACACAACTAACAAGGCTAATGTATAGTCTAAGGAAATCCTCAAAACACTTTTATTCAGGAGAAAATAATTACCTGGGCTACAGCCGCTCCGATGATGATGAAGATTAAAGAATAAGGTTTTTACCTGGTATAGCATCTATTAGTTGCCTGGTATAATCTTCCTTTGGATGATAATACAGATTATCTGCCTCCCCTGTTTCAATTATCTTGCCTGCCTGCATAACCATGATGCGATCGCAGATATAATGCACCACTGCCAGGTCATGCGAAATGAACAATGAAGTAAAATGATGCGTCGATTTTAATTCATTAATGAGATTTAGTACCTGCGCCTGCACACTTACATCGAGTGCCGAAACAGCTTCATCAAAAACTAAAAACGTAGGCTCAAGCGCAAGGGCACGGGCAATGCAGATCCGCTGTCGTTGTCCTCCACTAAACTGGTGAGGATAACGATTATAATAATCTTGTTGCAGGCTAACCTGCCCCAGGAGTTGCATAACCTTTTCTTTTCGTTGCTTGTCATTATCCATCATGCCATGTACTTTCATTGGTTCAAGAATTGCCTTCCCAATGCTGATGCGTGGATTTAATGAACCATAAGGATCCTGGAAAACTATTTGAAAATCTTTCCTGTTCTTTCGCAAAGCATCTGCAGGCATAGCTGTAAGATCTTTGTCTCCAAGAAAAACATTCCCTGATGTTGGTTTTATTAATTGCAAAATAGCACGACCAAGAGTAGTCTTCCCGCAACCGCTTTCACCGACCAGCCCAAGCGTTTCATTTTTAAAAATATCAAAGCTTACTCCATCTACTGCTTTAAAGGCCTCCCGTTTTTTCCCAAATAACACATTCCTGGATGTATAATGAACAGAAAGATCTTTCACACGCACTAAAGCTTCATCTTTTATTTCAATGCTTCTTTGCTGTGTAGTATGAATATCTGTTTGCTTGTCGCCCATAAAATCTTTCACCATCGGCAAAATGTTTCCTTTACTGTTTGCCACAGGCCTGCATGCCAGCAATGCTTTTGTATATGGGTGTGAAGGAGATTGCAATATTGTTTTTGCATCAGCATACTCCACAAGTTCACCTTTATACATAACTGCTATATCATCCGCTACATCCGCAACAAGGCCCAGGTCATGGGTGATGAGTAATACAGCCATATTATTTTCTACTTGTAGATCTTTTATAAGCTGCAAAATATTTTTCTGCACACGTACATCTAAAGCAGTAGTTGGTTCATCAGCTATCAGTAATGATGGATTGCAACTGATTGCCATGGCTATCATCACCCGTTGTTTTTGCCCTCCACTAAGTTCATGGGGATAACGTTTAAGCATGGCCATTGGTTCAGGAAGTTCTACCTGCTTGAATAATTCAACAGTTTTTTTCCTGGCTTCGGCTTTGGAAATATTAAGATGCTGTATGAGTTGTTCCATCACCTGGTAACCACAGGTAAATACCGGGTTAAGCGATGTCATTGGCTCCTGGAAGATCATGGAAATTTCTTTTCCCCTGATCGCTGTCATTTCTTTAAAGCTAAGAGCTGCGAGGTCTGATGTAATGCCTGCTTCGTTTTTGAATATTAAGTTACCATTCACTGCAGCTTGTGGTGGCAACAATTGCAATAGCGACATGGCGGTAACAGATTTGCCTGAACCACTTTCGCCAACAAGCGCAAGCAACCTGCCTGGAATTAAATCAAAAGAAATATTCTTTACTGCATGCAGGTTTTCATCTCCCTGGGAAAAATTAACACTTAAATTTTTTAGCGCTAAAAGTGAGTGCATGTGACTTGATTATTGTTGGCGAGGTTACTATCACTTTAACGTAGGACGATAATTACCAGGTTTTTGTTTAAACTACATTTCCTATGATCTCACTTTCAAAAATACAAAATGAATATTATTACCTTTTTTTTAAAAACCCTTGATTTTTATTTTTGTATCTTCTACCAGGTTATAAACGATAGCAAAACCTCATTAGCCGGAAAAAGATTTGTAAATTAACTCCTTTATGCATTAAAACTTTCCGAAATAAATTTATAAATGAACAGGTATATCAAAAAAAGTATTCTTATTCCCCTTTTAATAATTATTGCACCTGTAATAGGAATATCTCAGTCATTTAAAAAAACTGTTTTATTTAGTCAAATAAAAAAAGAAAATATCATTCAATGGTTAAAGGAGAAAAAATCACCAAATACTCCGGTAAGGAATAATATGATAAAAGCAATTCTTGAAAATGCCTTATTTGAAAAGATGTATGCGGGCCAAAAAAATTCTAGTACTAAAATGATCATCGTCCCCCTGAAGAAATCGTACTTCAGCCAGCATATTAACAAAAATGAACCATTGCCTTTTCAAAACATGATTTTAGAATCTGATAAAAATGATAACCTCGGATATGCTAATATAATGTTGGTAAAACCATTAAATGGTTCCTTGAAGGAACTTCCAAAAAATACTTTTCATAATTTTTTCTACCAGGATGAAGCTTTGGATGGAACTTATACCCTTATATCCATAACAGGAGGAGATCAAAAAGTAGCAGAAATGCAAATCAAAGATGGACAAAGGGCTCAGTATAAAGGCTGGAGAAGTAAGAAAGTCAAAGATTCTACAAATACTTACCAATGGGAATTATTCACGGATATTATAACTAAGGACAGCATTATACATTTGCCAACACAAAATCTCGGTAAAAGTAAAACTACCTCTCCTCCAATGTTTAAAGGTGATTTACGCTCAAAATTAACTGATGAATAATAAGATCAAAAAAAAATCATCATCATAATAGCTATTGTAATTTTTTATGTAAAAGTAATATGCACCTCAAATTTTGAACGCTCATGGTTTAAAATTTCAAATGCCTTACAGTCTGCCCGTTATTGATCAATTGCTTCAAAGACTCAATGCCGATTTTTAAATGCCGCTCCACAAATTGCGTTGTTACGGCCTTATCACTTTCTTCAGTCTTTACGCCTTCAGGAATCATAGGGCTATCGCTTACAAGCAGAAGGGCCCCGGTGGGAATTTTATTATAAAAACCAACCGTGAAAATGGTGGCCGTTTCCATGTCTATAGCATAAGCTCTTACTTTTTGCAGGTACTCTTTAAATGCTTCATCGTGTTCCCACACTCGCCTGTTGGTTGTGTAACATACGCCTGTCCAGTAATCAAATTCATTTTCACGAATGGTAGTAGAGATAGCTTTCTGCAAAGCAAAAGCCGGTAAGGCTGGCACTTCTGCAGGAAAATAATCATTGCTTGTTCCCTCGCCCCTGATAGCTGCAATGGGTAAGATAAGGTCCCCGATCTTATTTCTCTTTTTCAATCCACCACACTTACCAAGAAACATGACGGCCTTTGGCTTTATGGCAGCTAAGAGGTCCATCACGGTTGCTGCACCTGGGCTTCCCATTCCAAAATTAATGATGGTAATATTATCAGCAGTTGCACATTGCATGGGCCTGTCAAGTCCTATTATTTTTACATTGTTCCATTGGGCAAACATATTCACGTAATTGGAAAAATTAGTAAGCAGGATATACTCACCAAAGTCTGATAATTTTTGCCCGGTATATCTAGGTAGCCAGTTCTCAACAATATCTTCTTTTGTCTTCATTGTAGTTTTTCCGTTTATTTGTTTCTGATTATTGTACAACCAATCTTAACTTCCAAAAATTGTTAACGATAAAATTACAACAATTTGTTTTCAGCTCATGATTAAGATAATTATACTTTTTGTATGCTGGGAATCCGTAAATGCGGATGATATTATTATAATAAATTAGGACACTAAAACTATAGAACCCCGAAGGGATGATATTATTATAATAAATTAGGACACTAAGACTATAGAACCCCGAAGGGGTGATATAATCATAATAAATTAGGACATTAAGACTATAGATACCCGAAGGGGTGATATAATTATAATAAATTAGGACACTAAGACTATAGAACCCCGAAGGGGTGATATAATTATAGTATATTAAGACATTAAGAACCCCGAAGGGGGTGATATAATTATAATAAATTAGGACATTAAGACTATAGAACCCCGAAGGGGTGATATTATTATAATAAATTAGGACACTAAGACTATAGAACCCCGAAGGGGTGATATAATTATAATAAATTAGGACATTAAGACTATAGAACCCTGAAGGGGTGATATAATGTAAGGATCATTAAATACATTTCTATGCCAGGTACATTTTCACAAATTTATATTCAGGTAGTGTTTGCAGTAAAGGGTAGAGAGAATTTAATTGCCCATAACTGGAAAGTTGAATTGCATAAATATATTGCAGGTATTATTAAAGGAAAGGATCAGAAGCCTATCATTGTAAACGGTATGCCAGATCATATACATGCATTTATCGGGTTACGTCCGGCAATGGCAATCTCTGATTTAGTAAGAGATATTAAAAATAATTCTGCGAATTTTATTAATCACCACAAATTAGTAAATGGGAAATTCGCCTGGCAAGAGGGATATGGCGCATTTTCATATTCGCAATCACATATTGGTAATGTATATGATTATATTTTAAACCAGGAAAAGCACCACAAAAAGCTGACATTTAAAGAAGAGTACCTTGGATTTTTGAGAAAATTCGAGATTGAATTTGCCGATAAATATTTGTTTGAGTGGTATAATTAACCGCTAATTTTATTTCTACCACCCCCTTCAGGGTTTTGCCATGTCAATTTGTTGTATCTATTATAAATGCACCCCTTCGGGGTTCTGCGCAAAATGTGGTTGGATGCCGTAAAGACAATTGGAGCCAGCGCATTAAAATATTTTCAGCTCATGATTAAAATAGAATACCCGGCATACACACCGCTTATCGGGAACAGGAATAACAAGGACCACATCTTTGATCCGTTCAGAAAAAAATGGGTACTCTTAACACCTGAAGAATGGGTGCGTCAGCATTTTTTACAATTTCTTACACAGTCCTTATATTATCCTGCATCATTAATTGCTATTGAAAAAAAATTGATGCTGGGAGAAATGCATAAGCGTTTTGACATTGTAGTTTATGATAATAATACCAAACCCTGGTTGGTAGTAGAATGTAAAGAGATGAATGTACCACTAACAGAAAAAACATTCCAGCAGGCTCTCCGGTACAATAGCGGTCTGCTGGCAGAATACATCGTGATTACCAACGGAAATTATTGTATGGCATTTAAAAGAGATGGGAATACTTTTTTAGAAATTAATAACTTGCCAAAAGTAAACGCATAAAAAATGCCCCGGCAGAACCAGGGCAATTTTAAATTTTATTCTTCTTGAATTAAGGAAATATTCCTAACTCACCATAACTGGTTGCAACCTTATTTATCGCATTCACATAAGCCGCAGTACGCATATCGGGAATGGTTGGATTATTATTCCATATCTCCATAATTTCTCTGGTAGCGGTAATCATGGTTTCTTCCAGGCCACTATGTACCAGGTCCACTTCTTCAGGTCCATGCATAATAAACTTGCGCTCATTGTCACTCACAGTCTTACCTGTCATCTCTTCTATCTGCCCAAGAATATGTGTGTTCAGGTTTTCGGTAAAGCGCTTTTCCATACGGCCATAACGTACATGGCTAAGGTTTTTCAGCCACTCAAAATAACTTACCGTTACACCCCCTGCATTCAGGTACATATCAGGCACACATAAAATTCCTTTAGCAATAAAAACTTCGTCAGCTTCAGGGGTACACGGGCCATTGGCCGCTTCACCGATGATCTTTGCTTTTACCCTTGGAGCATTTTCTCCGTTAATAACATTCTCTAAGGCAGCAGGGATAAGTATATCACAATCCAGTTCAAGGGCATCAGTTGTTTTGGCCAGGGTAGTTGTACCCGGTGCATTTAAAATAGAACCCGTTTTTAGCCTATGCTGGATAAGTTCTTCTTCATTAACTCCGTTCTCATTATAAACAGCGCCGTCATGTTCTGAGATACAAATTACTATGGCACCGCTCTCCCTGAAGAACTTAGCACTATGATAGCCCACGTTGCCAATTCCCTGCACCACTACCTTTTTTCCTTTAATTCCCATTTCCAGGCCAAGCTTTTTCATAACTTCCGGCATATTGCATACCTCACGGATCCCAAAATAAACACCAAGCCCGGTGGCTTCTTTTCTTCCCCTTACGCCACCCTGTGTTACTGGCTTTCCTGTTACACAACCAGCAGCATCAATTTCGCCTGGTTTTAAAGAAGCGTAGGTATCTACGATCCATGCCATTTCTCTTTCGCCGGTTCCATAATCAGGAGCGGGGACATCTATGCCGGGACCGATAAAATTCTTCTTCACCAGTTCTGCAGTATATCGTCTTGTGATCTTTTCCAGTTCATAAGTAGAATAGTTGCGTGGGTTGATCTTAATACCGCCTTTACCACCACCAAACGGAACATTCACGATCGCACATTTATAGGTCATCAGGGATGCAAGTGCCATCACCTCGTCTTGGTTCACCTCGTCACTAAACCGAATACCGCCTTTACAAGGTGATTTATGCTGGCTATGTTGCACACGATATGCCTCTATAACTTCTATGGTTCCGTCGTCACGCTTTATCGGGAAACGCATTTGGTACACACTGTTACAAGCTTTTATTTGTTCCAGGATGCCCAGGTCCCATTTGGTAAATTTTGCTGCCTTGTCAAAACTTTGTTCAACACTGTGAAAAAAGCTATACCCATTTTGTGATGACATAATTGATTTTTTATTTATAAAATTGCTCCGGGCTTCGCCTTGAAGCTTTATACATTTCCTTTTTCGATATTCTTTATTTTTCTCTCCACCCGCCACACATATAAGAATAGCCCCGTGAGAATGATAAGGCAGCATCCCACCACAACATAAATTTTCCCATTGCTCCTCATGATATCAGCCATTGCAGGTTTATTCTGTGCAAATACCATCATACCGCTTAAGCAGCACAGCAAAACCAACATGGTCCTGGTCAAAAAATTATTCATTTAATAAAGATTTATCTGTTATCAACCTTATCCTGATCTTTAAAGTAGTGATCCACACAGCTAACAAGGTCCATCCAATAACAGCAGGATAAAATACCATTCGCAGGCGGCTATCAATATCATTAAAATTTAAAGCAGGATTTCCGGTAGTACTACCCGGTGCGCCGGGGTGTAGGCTGCCTACGAGTCTTGGTATGATCCAAATACTAGGAAATAGCATGGCAAAAGCAAAAATATTATACACCGCACTTACCCTGGCTCTTTTATCCATATCTGTAAATGAACCACGTAAAACGAAATACGCCCCATAAATAAGCAAGGCGATTGCAGCACCAATAAGTTTAGGCTCCTTTAAGATGCTTGAAAGCGACTGGCTCTGATCAGTAACCCAGGTATAACTTGCCCACAATATGCCCGTGGAATAACCAAGGATACCCAGCACCATTCCGGTTGAGGCAAAGGCTGTGGCAAACAGGTCATGTTTATATTTTGTATGTCTCAGGTATTTGATGCTATACACAAAACTGATGATAAAAACGATCATCATCCCAAACCACATAGCTACGTGAAAGTATAAATTGCGGATAGTTTCATTCAGAATGAAAAGATGAGGCACATCCAATAAAAAACCCGCTGTAAAGGTGTAAACCAATAATACGAAGGATAATATTTTCCACCAGCTTTTCTGCAATGCAAGCGCTTAATTAATAAAGTGGCGCAAAGTTATGGGAAACTAACCAATGTGAAAATGACTCAATGGCGCAATTGTTGAATTATGCTAAATTCATGTAATTTGTATGCAGTATACAAATGCTGTTTTTTTTCACGCTAAAATATTAAGCTATGTTATGGAAAGGCCGGAGAGAAAGCTCCAATGTAGATGATAGAAGAGGAATGTCTGGTGGCCAGATGGCTGCCGGTGGCGGAGTCATTGGTGTAATCATTTTATTGGTAAATATGTTCCTGGGCGGGGGCGATTCGGGTGATCTTACCCAGGTATTACCGCAGAACAATACACCCATGTCTACAGAACAAAAAGCTGCAGAAGATGAGCGGGCAAGTTTTGTAAAAGTTGTTTTGGCAGATACAGAAGATGTATGGGGTAAGATATTCTCTGACCAGGGAAAACAATATCCGCAACCTACGCTGGTAATGTTTAGTGGTTCTACACCCAGTGCATGTGGCTATGCAAGTGCGGCGACGGGCCCATTCTACTGTCCTTCAGATAAAGAGGTATACATTGACCTGGCATTTGCAGAAGAATTGAAAAATCGCTTTGGGGCAAGTGGTGATTTTGCTTTGGCATATGTAGTGGCACACGAAGTGGGCCATCATGTTCAAACACTTACAGGTGCATCCCAAAAAGTGCAGGCAGTAAGAGAAAGAGGCGATGAGCGGGAAGCAAACCGCTATTCAGTGATGCTCGAACTGCAGGCAGATTTTTACGCAGGCGTATGGGCGCATTATGATCAGAAAATGAAAAATGTAATCCAGGCAAGCGATATAGAAGAAGCATTAAAGGCCGCCAATGCTATAGGTGACGATAAGCTCCAGCAGGAATCACAGGGAAGAGTTGTTCCCGATGCTTTTACCCACGGCACCTCTGCACAAAGAATGTATTGGTTCAAAAAAGGTTTTGACACCGGTGACATAAATCAGGGCGATACCTTTAGTGATCCGAGTTTAAATTAATAATTCCAGGGCGAGTTTCCTGCAAGGGACTCGCCGTTT
>JBDSEE010000029.1:0-13631 GCA_039920245.1 Ferruginibacter sp. | reverse complement strand
TTATAGTGACTAATAATCACGTGGTACAAAGTGCAGATGTAATTGATGTAACATTAAGCAATAAGAAAACTTATAAAGCAAAAGTAATTGGCACTGATCCGGCTTATGATCTTGCTGTAATTAAAATTGAAGCAAAGGCACTTCCTTATTTATTATATGGAAATTCTGAAGACGTAAAAATTGGTCAGTGGGTTTTGGCAATTGGTTATCCATTAAACCTGGAAACTACAGTTACTGCAGGTATCATCAGTGCTAAGGCAAGAAGCCTGGGCTTAAATCGTGACAGGACCGGTAAGGCTGATAATGCAGTTGAATCTTACATTCAAACAGATGCTGCTGTAAATATGGGAAATAGCGGCGGTGCACTCATAAATACAGATGGTAGATTAATCGGAGTAAACTCTGCTATTGCATCACCAACAGGTTATTATTCTGGTTATTCATATGCCATCCCGGTTAATATTGTAAAGAAGGTTGTGGATGACATTATCAAGTTTGGTACCGTGCAGCGTGCATATTTAGGTATTCAATATGGTAATGCAAGTGACATGACGGATGAATACAAATCAGCAAATAAGATTCCGCTAAATACGTGGGGTATTTATGTTTCTGGTGTGCCTGAAACAGGTGCTGCCTTTGCCGCAGGGATTAAAAAAGGCGATATTATTAAAAGCATAAATGGCGTAGAAGTAAGCAGTGGTGCTGAACTCCAGGAGCAAGTGAGCAGGTATAAGCCAGGCGATAAAATTCCGGTTATATATGTCCGTAACGAAAAAGAAAACACCGCTATGATTACTTTTAAAAACAGCGCAGGCAATTTTGATGTGGTGAAGAATGATATGGTCACAAATAATATGATAAACGAATTGCTTGGAGCTGACCTTGCCACACTGGATGCGAAAAAAGCAAAAGAGTTTGGTGTACCGGGCGGTGTTGTTGTAAGAAAAATTAGTAAAGGAGCAATCAATGATCAGACAAGAATGAAAGATGGTTTTGTTATTTTAAAGATAGGTGAAACCAAAGTATCCTCTCTTGATGACTTGAAGAAGGCCATCGGCGATAATAAAACTGTAAACATAAGCGGCTTCTATCCCGGTTATGATATGATGTATGATTACTCACTTTCATTGGGTGAGTAAAAGCCTTTAAATTAATAAAGAAATAGCCCCGCAATTGCGGGGTTTATTTTTTCTCTAAAACCAGGAAACCACCTGACTCAATAAATACTTTCATCCTTTTGTTTTCAACTTTATAAGATGCATTCGAAAATTTTTCGATAAAAGTCCCCTCTGCGTCGAACTTAAATTCACCATCAAAATAAATTTCTCCAAGATTCAGCAAAACAATTAAATCATTATCACCATTCCTTTTTTTAAAAGCCAGGATATTTTCTTCTGCATGTTCTTCTATAAAATTAATTTCGCCAGGAAATGCAGGATTGAAAAGTCTCACTTCAATCAGGGTTGAAAAAAAGTTATGTAATGCTGGCCCGTCTGGCCATTCAAGCCAATCCTTGTCAAAGAATTTTAATCTTTTCGTATTTGGAATTTCCTGGCCGCTATAGATCAATGGAATGCCACCATACATAAAACTAAAAACTGCAAAGGCTTTGGCGAGTCTTCCAAACTTTTCATACTCGGTACCATTCCAGCTATTTTCGTCATGGTTAGTCGTAAAGAATAATCGCATGGCATGCAACGGAAAATTTTCTTTTTGGCGTTTTAATAATTCAACCAGGCCGGTAACTGTTGTTTCTTTCTTTACAAATTTTTCGCAGGCATGCATCCATTCCCAGGTATAAGAAATATCGAATGCTTCATGATAATTTGGCTCCTCTGTTTCTGCTAGCCATATTAATCCAGGTTTGAGTGTATCAAGTAAATGCCTTGCGTTTTTCCAGAATGGCAATGGAGTAAGATGAGCAAGGTCAGCACGAAATCCATCAATATCAAAATTATCAATCCAAAATTGCATAGAAGCGATCATTGCATCTTGCTGCATTTCATTGCTATGATCTACCTGTATCACGTCGTCCCAGTCAAACGGCGCTTTAAAATTTCCTGCTTCATCCCGTAGAAAAAAATCAGGATTTGTCAGTGTCCAGTCATTGTCCCAGGCTGCATGATTTGCCACCCAATCTATTATCACCTTCATGTCCATTGAATGCGCTGTTTCCACGAGGTCTTTAAAATCTTCTTCATTGCCAAACTCAGGATTTACCTGCTTATAATTTTTTATGGAATAATAACTCCCCAGCGTTCCCTTTCTATTGATTTCACCGATGGGATGTATGGGCATAAACCACAGTACCTGCACACCCATTTCTTTCAGGCGTGGGAGATGTTTTTTGAATGCAGCAATAGTTCCCTCGGCTGTGTATTGACGAATGTTGACTTCGTAAATATTTGTATTGTTCATTGAGAACATAGTAAACAATTAGTTTAAGTGTGAGATGCTTGTAACGCAATGATTAGGCAATCATTTATCTTTGCAACATATTATCATGAAGCAATTTACTATTCCTTTTACATACAGAAGCTCATTCATTTCTTCCATAAAAAACAAGCGGCGGGAACAGGATAAAATGAAAAAAGATTTCAGCCCTTCACTTATAAACCTGGGTACTGCTGAAATATATCTTGCAAGGCATTTTGGGTTTTGTTATGGAGTAGAAAATGCGATTGAAATTGCTTTTAAAACAATAGATGAAAACACTGGGAAACGAATTTTTTTATTGAGTGAAATGATTCATAATCCCAGCGTAAATGCAGATCTGGAATCGAGGGGTGTACGTTTCCTACAGGATACAAAAGGGCAGCAACTGGTATCTTATGATGAATTGGATGCTGATGATATTGTTTTGATACCAGCTTTTGGAACTACGCTGGACATTGAAGCAAAACTTAAAAGTATTGGTATCGCAATCGAGCATTATAATACGACCTGCCCATTTGTAGAAAAAGTATGGAACCGCAGCAAACAAATTGCTGAAAACAATTTTACTGTTGTTATTCATGGTAAGCCAGGCCATGAAGAAACCCGTGCAACATTTTCTCACGCAGCATCAAACAGCCCCGCAGTCGTAGTAAACAATATGGCGGAAGCTGAGTTGCTTGGATCATATATAAAGAATGAAAAACCTGCAGAGCAATTTTATATAGATTTTGCTGGAAGGTATTCTGATGGCTTTGATGTAACAAAAGATCTAAAGCGCATTGGTGTTGTTAATCAAACCACCATGCTGGCTAGTGATACACAAGCGATCTCCGATTTTTTAAAAGCGCTAATGCTATCCATGCCGGGGGAACTGAGTGCAACTGAAAAATTTGCAGATACAAATGATACGTTATGCTATGCTACTAATGACAACCAGTCTGCTGTATATGGCTTGTTGCAAACCGAAGCAGATTTTGCCATTGTTGTTGGAGGGTATAACAGCAGCAACACATCACATCTGGTAGATCTCTGCAAAGAAAAACTTCCTACATATTTTATAAATGATGAATCAAAGATCATAAGTGGGAAAGAAATATTGCATTACGATCTGCACAAAAAAGAGGAAATTCTTACACAAGGTTTTATACCCAATAAAGAACCTATAAGAATTTTAATCACTAGCGGCGCCAGCTGCCCCGATTCTATTGTAGAAAAAGTAATACTTAAACTAGGAAAGATTTTTGACGCTGAGTCCACCCTAAAAGAAATAAACAGTTCTTTTATAAACTAAACTATCTGCCGGGCAGTTCTATCACTTCACAATTCAAAATTTCAGCCTGGTTTATTGCAAACCTGATTAACGTCCTTACGGTATGCCAGCCTTGTTTGCCCGCCGCTCCCGGGTTCATATGCAGGCATTGTAGTTTATCATCGTACATCACTTTTAAAATATGAGAGTGCCCGCTGATGAAAAGTGCAGGCCGTTGTATTCTTAATTCTTTTAAGGTTTCTGGATTATACCTTGGAGGATAACCGCCGATATGCCTGATCATAACCTTTACCTGCTCACAGGAAAAAATATTTTGCTCGGCAAATAATGCTCTTATTTCAGCACCATCAATATTTCCATAAACAGCTTTCAAAGGCTTAAAGGAAGCCAGTTGCCGGGCTATATCCACAGACCCAAAATCACCTGCATGCCATACTTCATCACAGTTTTTAAAATGCTCAACCACATTTTCATCAAGGTAACCATGGGTATCTGATATCAATCCGATTTGCGTCATAAAAAAATTTAATAGAAAGCGAAAACTAATCTATGTTAGAAAGCTTTCGGGAGAGAGGATATACCCGGTATCGCACCACGAATATAAGCCCCATATATTGTAACTTGCATTTATGAAGGTTTATACTGGCACTTCAGTAATAGGTGGCTATTTCAACAAGGAATTTCAGGAATGGTCTATTGCTTTATGGAAGGAGTTTATAGGTGGTACAAAATACCTTATGTTATCAGACCTGACTGCTCAGAAACTTGAATTTGCAAGAGAAGAAATCAGAAATCTTATAAACGAAATTCCTGGAAAAAAGCGGGTAGATATAATTGTTGGCAATGAAGCCATTAAACTTGCAGAAACTTATATTAATGAAGGTGCTTTAACCAACTAGAGTTATAACGACGCTTTACATATAGCATTGGCAACAATAAACAACGCTGATGTTTTAGCAAGCTGGAACTTTAAACATATTGTAAACTTTGACAGAATCAGACTTTACAAATCAATTAATCTTCGTTTTGGTTATAGGTTAATAGAAATAAGGACACCAAGAGAAATTTTAAATCTAACTGAGAATGAGTAACAACAAAAAAACGATCCAACCCATAGCTGGATTGGATGCTGTTAAAATGATGAGGGAAATCAGGGAGAAGTTAAGTGAGAAGTATTGGAAACATCCTGACATCCTAAAAAAAGAAATGGAAGAAATTAGAAAGAAGTATCATTTCAAAGTAATGATTACAAAGTAACAACCTGCATCGCCACAATTAGTAGACAGCACTTTGCTAATAGGCACGTATAATGGATATTTGTATTAGTAATTAAAAAAGCAGCAGCTCTATACTTTATCCATTGTATCATTACCAATTATCAATTAAAACAAATGCCACATTATTTTAAAGCCGGAACCTTTCCTCATAAACGACACACACAGTTTCGCAAGCCTGATGGAAATTTATATGCAGAACAATTATTTTCTACGGAGGGATTCAGCAATGACTATTCTCTTTTGTACCATACCTATGCTCCCACACTCATCGTAAAATGTGACGACCCGGTAAATGTTGCCCCCGAAATTGCAGAAGAAAAAATGCTGAAACACCGAAGCCTTGAAGGATTTAAGATCAAGCCTGAAAAAGATTATTTGCAAAGCAGGAAAGCAGTACTTGTAAACCAGGATTGCCATATAGTGCTTGCAGCGCCACAGGAATCGATGAAGGATTATTTTTATAAAAATGCGGATGCAGATGAGATCATTTTTGTGCATGAAGGAGATGGAATTGTACATACATGTTATGGCCAATTAGCTTTTAAAGGAGGAGATTATATTGTATTGCCAAGGGGCACCATTCACCAGATAAATTTTACGGATAGTAATAACCGCCTCTTTATCGTGGAATCGTTTCATCCTATACGTTTCCCAAAAAAATATATGAGCAGGAATGGGCAACTGATGGAGCATGCACCCTATTGCGAACGGGACATAAGAGTACCTGAGTCCCTCGAAACCAAAGATGAGAAAGGAGACTTCATTATTAAAACAAAAAAGAAAGGATGGCTTTATGGAATTCATTATGGCACTCACCCCTTTGATGTGATAGGTTGGGATGGTTGCTGTTATCCTTATATTTTTTCTATACATGATTTTGAACCCATTACAGGCAGAGTTCATCAACCGCCACCCGTGCACCAGACATTTGAAACAGATGCTTTTGTGGTATGTTCCTTTGTGCCCAGGATGTATGATTATCACCCGATGGCGGTACCTGCTCCATACAACCATAGCAATATAGATAGTGATGAACTGCTTTATTATGTTGATGGTGATTTTATGAGCCGCAAACACGTCACCCGTGGTATGATTACGTTGCACCCGGCTGGCATTCCGCATGGACCACATCCTGGTGCAGTGGAGAAGAGTATTGGTGCTAAAGAAACAAAAGAGCTTGCTGTCATGGTGGATACATTCAGGCCATTGATGTTAACCAAAGAAGCATTGGAAATAGAGAATGAAGGCTATGTAATGAGTTGGGCAGAATAAGCGTTAGAAAAATGTTTAAGGTGTACCAAAAGGTCAATGTTAAGCAATTTGAATCTTTCAAACCTTTTGAACTTTTTGAACCTCCTGAACTTTTTTTCTTAAATTGCTATAAACAAATCTTAACCAGTTATGATAAAATTTAATGAAATAAAAGTAGGAGATTATCTGATAGCCAGTAACGATGGTGATGAACGCAGGGGAGAAGTAACTAATTTAAACGGCGATGAAAAACAGGTTTGTGTAGATACTGGTGCACAGGCATTCTGGTACGAAACAGAACAACTTAAGCCGATTGATATTTCAGAAGAAGAATTATTAAACCTGAAATTTCATAAGCAGAATAATGAAGATGGAACAGTTAAATACCTGAAGGGCGCTTTTAGAATGTTGATTCCCGCCGATAGCGATTTTACAAGAATGGAAATCTGGTACAGGGATGAGCAAAGACATATTCCCCACCCTATCAGCCTTCACACATTGCAAAATCATTTTTATGAGATGACAAAAGTTCACCTGACTGATGAATCTTTTGATTAAAATATACAAGGTTTATAAAACAAAAATCCCCGGTCAAGCCGGGGATTTTTTATAATTCAAAATTTACTATTCTGCTGATTCTGTTTTATCTGCTTCAGGTGCATCCTGATCAGTTGCTTCTGATGTTGTTTCACTTGTTGCTGCTTCAGTTGCTTTTGCTTTGGCTTTAGATTTTGGTTTAGCTACCGGCGCCGCTGCTTCTGCTACAACGTCCGCTACTGCTTCCGGTGTTTCAGTTTTAGCTTCTGCTGGTGCCTCTTCAACCTTTGCTTCTGTTGGTGCATCTTCAACCTTTGTTTCTGCTGGTGTTTCTTCAGCTTTTGCTTCTGCTGCTGCAGCATTGCTATCCATTTTAGCCTTAAGCCCGGCCAATACACCAAGATCACCTAATGTAGTTTTTTCTACTTTGCTCTGAATTGTCTTCACAGTTTTTTTTGTTGATTCAGCTTCAGCACGCTTTTCTTTAGCAGCTACTTGTTTTTCTTCTTCTATTTCCTGCTCCCAAATTCGGGTATGACTTAGAACGATGCGTTTATCACTACGATCAAATTCGATAACCATAAAGTTGGCTATTTCATCTGCAGCAATTGACTTACCATCTTCTTTCATCAAATGACGAGCTGGAACAAATCCTTCCAGACCGTAGGGAAGTTGAACCAAAGCACCTTTATCATCTTTTTTGGTTACGGTACCTTCATGTAAAGTGCCAACGCCAAAGGTTGATTCAAGGCTGTTCCATGGATCTTCTTCAATTTGCTTATGGCCTAACTGTAATTTGCGTCCTTCTTTATCAATGCTAAGAATGATCACTTCTATTTCATTACCGACTTTAGTATATTCATTTGGGTTGTTGAAGCGCTTCAACCAACTTAGATCGCTGATGTGGATCATTCCACCAATGCCAGTGGCCAATTCTACAAACACGCCATAAGGAGTAATGTTTTTTACCGTACCCATATGTTTGCTGCCTTCTGGGAATTGGTTTTCAATTGTGCTCCATGGATCATTTGTCAATTGCTTGATAGAAAGACTCATCTTACGGGTGTCTTTGTCAAGGGTTACCACTTTAGCTTCGTATTCATCATTTAATTTGAAGAATTCTTTAGCATTAATTGGTGTATTAGCCCATGTAATTTCACTTACGTGTACAAGTCCTTCTACTCCTGGCATAATTTCCAGGAATGCACCATAATCTTCAATATTTACAACCTTACCCTTTACGGTTTCACCCTCTTTCAGGTTTTCAGCAAGTGTATCCCACGGATGAGGAGTAAGTTGTTTTAAACCAAGACTGATACGTTTCTTATCATCATCAAAGTCAAGAACAACTACATTCAGTTTCTGATCTAATTTCAATACCTCTGAAGGATGATTGATACGTCCCCATGATATATCGGTTATATAAAGTAATCCGTCTAAGCCGCCAAGGTCAAGGAATGCACCAAAATCTGTAATGTTCTTAATTGTTCCTTCCAATACTTGTCCTTTTTCCAGTTTACCGATTATTTCTGCTCTTTGAGCTTCGATATCGCTTTCAATAAGTGCCTTGTGAGAAACAACCGCATTTTTGATGGCTTCATTTATTTTCACCACTTTAAATTCCATTGTCTTGCCAACAAATTGGTCATAATCTGTAACAGGCTTCACATCTATCTGTGATCCTGGTAAGAATGTTTCCATTCCAAAAACATCTACGATCAATCCGCCTTTTGTTTTACTTGTAACTATACCTGTAACAATTTCACCAGTCTTGTTGACTTCTACAATTCTCTCCCATGCCCTGGTAATACGGGCTGATTTGCGGCTAAGATTCAGGTTTCCCTCCCTGTCTTCTTTTTCAACCACCATCACTTCAATTACATCTCCCACTTTTATTCCGCCGGGTATATCCCGGAATTCGTTAAGAGAAATAAGACCATCACTTTTAAAACCGATGTTTACTACAGCATCTGTTTTAGTAAGAGATTCAATAGTAGCCTGGATCATTTCACCATCATTGATCTGCTTGAAAGTGTTGTCGTAAACGGTATCATATTTTGCTTTTTCATCTTTAGAATAAGCTGATACGTTACGCTTGTCACGGCTCCAGTCAAAATCATCATGGGCAGTTTCTACTTTTTCCGGGGCAACTGTTTGTACCTCCGCTTGCTCAGGTTCATTTGTTGTCGCAGTAGTTTCAACGGTGTCAGCACCGCTAAACTCCTGATCATCTGCGTTTAGTTGTTTATAAATATTAAATGACATAAAATACCCCGGGTTTTTAAACGGGGCTGCAAAGCTATGAAAAAACAGGCAATTTTTGCACAAATATGATCGTAAATGAAAGCCGCCAGTTGTTGCTGGCGGCTTTCGGAAATTTATTAAGAATATAGTATCGGTTAAAGAACCAATACCCTTCCTGTTTTAATTCTATTACCATTGAAATCGGCAAGTTCAACCTGGTAAATTCCTTTACCATAGTTGCGTATGTCAACATCCAAACGGGTGTAAGGAACGTTAACCGGGTATACTTTAGAATAAACCCTTGCTCCTTTTGAATCATAAACATTTACGATCCTGGTGGTAACATTTCCTGGAAGGCTATAGTAGCGCACCTGGAACTGGCCATTGTTTGGACTAGGATATATAAATACATCCACATTGCTTGAATCTGCAATTACAGTAGCAGATGACAGCGTTGTACAACTTGTACCACTGTTATTTGCTCTTACAGTATAACTTCCAAGTTGGTCTACATTTACAGTAAGCGTGTTTCCCGTTACACCAGGTACTGGAACTCCATTCCTAAACCAGGTGTAGGTATAGGTTCCAACAGGTGATGCTGCAACGGTCAAGGTTGTAGTTAAACCTGGGTAAAGCCTTGTGTAAGGACTTGCACTTACAACAAGTGTTGGGTTAGGATTAACTGTAAGTACTGTTGGAGCCGAAGTTACAGTAGAACCACATGCTGGGATGCTGGCAATTACTCTATACCTATAATTGTTTAGTGTATTTGTCGCATTAGATATAGTAAGTGCACCTGTGGTAGCACCGCTATAAGTTGCATTATTTACCACAGTGGTATAAGTGACACCACCATCAGTACTTACCTGCCATACATAATTGATTGCAGAAGGAGTACCAGTAGCAGATGTAGCAGTAATCGTTGTACTTGTACCTATACAAACGCCAGTTGTTGCAGGAACTGTCACTGTTGTAAGTGGAGTAGTAACTGTAACCGGAATTAATGTAGGAGCTGAGGTACAAGTACCATTGCTAACAATTGCAGTATAGGTAATGTTTGTTGGAGTGGTCGTATAAACTGAATTCACCGCCGTTCCTAAGTAAGGAATGGTAGCAGCAGCATCTAACCATAGATTTGTAATTGGTGAGAATATTGCAGTTGCTGGTGCAACACCCCATGTAATATTAATACACCAATCCTGTAGCACGCCTAAGTCACCACCACCGCCATCATACATCGCTAAGGTCCAGGTGCCATTTACAGCACCACTAGTTAATGCCGCAAATGTGGTTGCAGTTGGTATGAAACCAGTTGGACCAGCTTGACCGAAAGCACCAGTTAAATATGCATCTGCCCTAAAAGTTCCCGTATAAGTTCCCGACCCTGTGCTAAGTGCATTCACACCTGCCGAGCTAACAACAGTATTAACAAATGCTGTAGTCGCACCAGTACCTCCAGTTTGAGTTAGGAAATAATCAAGATTTAATATTTGCCCATTTGGAGATTTTAAAACAAATACCATATCCCCATCCCAGGTATGGGTCATATTCCATTTCACATTGATATTGCTTATGGTAGCGCCGGCAGCGATTCCTGCAACATTTAGAGTGGTATTTACACCGGTAGTGTTATTATCTGGAACAGCTAAGTTCAATGTAGGTGAACAAACAGTTGTTACAGTTGGAGGTGGCGATGCGAAAAGTTGCAAAGCACTAGTAGTACACTTTATGGCTGGAACCGGGCTGATTGGTGCCAGGTAAGGCGTAACAGTTAAAGTAGCAGGCGTAGTAAAATCTACTGCTGTGCAAGGACCTGAAAATGCTAACCTGTATTGGTAGCCGTTCAAAGATGAAGGGCCATTAGTAATAGTTAAGGTGTTTGTATTAACACCGCTGTATGGTGCAGCATTTGGTACATTTAACCATGGACCTGTTGGAGTAACCCTGTATTCCCATTGGAAAGTGGTCACAGTACCAGTAAGAGTAGAAGAGAAAGATGCAGTACCACCACAACCCATTGTTGCATTTGCTGGTTGAACGGTTACGGCACCTTGTACACATGGAGCAATAATGATATTATAATCTTCTGTTTCACCATAAGTACTATTTGAAACTCCGCAAGCCTGCCCTGATCCTGGAGCGACATCATCACCACCCCGGATCCTTAAACGGGTAGTCCCGGTAAGAGAAGAAAGTGGAACAGTAAAGTTGATAGAAATTGTGCCATTTGAACCTCCGTTGGCCGAAGCTCCAAGGAATTCTGCAGCACTGAATACGCCATCCTGGTTGTAATCAATCCATGCTCCAAAGTATTGAGTACCATCAGCACCAAAAGAAACGGTGAGCGGCTGTGTTGCACCCTGTATAACAGTTGGTGCTGCTACCGCACTGTAATAAGTAAAGTATGGAGCTGGTGTACATGCTGAAGGATTATTTAATGTTCCTAATACTACCCTGGCTATATTGTCTCCAAATCCAGAACATCCATTAGTGTAAATAGGGATGCAATAGCAAGAAGTTATAGGTGATAATGTGACTAACACTGGATTTGATGTGCCAGACAAACTACTACTGGTACAGGTTACAATTGCCCTGAAATAAGTTGGGCCTGTAATTAATGTCGTATACGTGCTACCGGTTGCTCCTGTAATATTTGCATAAGGCCCGGCTAATACTGTTGCAGATTGCCACTGATAAGTAACACCTGAAGTATTTGCATTCTGTAAAGACAAGGTCACCGCATTAGCAGCACATGTAGCTGCTGCTGAAGAAATAGTATTACCAGGCGTTGGTGTCCCTGAACAAGCTACCAATGGTATGCAGTTAAGTTTTTGATTATTATTTGTGCCATTAAATGCAGCTGAAGCCACGGAACGGCCGCCAATCACATATAAGCTTGTACCTAATACAGCTCCACCCATACGGGCAGCTTCACTAAGCATATTTGGTAAATTAGTCCATGAATTGCCTGCGGCATCCCAGGTAATTGCACTTGTAGAAATATTAGCAGTAACTGCACCCCCTACATAACCACCTGCAACGGTAAAACCACCGTTGTAAGCCGCACCAGCAGCACCCCAGCGTATTGCTGGTAAGTCTGCTATGGATGCATCGTCCCACGTATTTGTTGCAGGATCATAACGATATGTTTTAGCGGAAGCAGCTGCCCCCGTGTAGCCACCTGCTGCATACACAAAGTTGCCAATCGCTGTGGCACTTACAAAACTCATAGCCAAAGGATAATTAGCCCCAGTAGTCCATGTATTGGTTGCTATATCGTAAATCTCAAGAACATTTGTTGCGGCAGCCGCAGTTCCGCAAAATTTATAGATCTTACCATTAAGAAAAACGGCAGATTGATTCCATGTTCCTACAGTGCATGGAGCTAAATTAGTGTAAGTGTTTGTTGCAACATTGTATCTATACAAGTTTGTAACACCAGCTCCCAAAGTATTTGCTCCACCTACAATAAAGATATCTGTGCCATTAGTAACCGCTGCCGGAAACTCTAAAGGTTGTGGCATTGGGGCAATTGCTGTCCAGGTTGTTCCGTCAAATTTGTATGAGTTAGCAACAATAGCTCCATTAGATACCCCAGCAAAACTGTAAAGGTTAGTCCCTACAGATACATTTGCCTGGTCTAAAATAGGAATTGGTACAACTGTAGAAGCTGTCCAGGTGCATTGAGCATTTGCACTTTCTATAGAGAAGGCAAATAGCAAACAAAACAAGAGACAATAGGATAGACTCCTGACTCTTAGCAAGGTAGTTTTGTAATACATAATTAAAATTTAGTGATAAAAAGATAAGCCCAAATTAAGACATTTATTTAATTAACATTTTTTTTTATGATTGTTTTTTTAAACTTATAAAAAAAAGCCGCCAGGTTTTACACCGGCGGCAATTTTTTATTTTTAAGTAGCTTATTGTTTAAAGAACGATTACACTTCCTGTTTTAATTCTGTTACCATTTAAATCAGCAAGTTCTACCCTGTAGATCCCTTTGCCATAATTGCGTATGTCAACATCCAAACGGGTATAAGGAACGTTAACGGGATATACTCTGGAATATACTCTTGCTCCTTTTGAATCATAAACATTTACAATCCTGGTGGTAACATTTCCTGGAACGCTATAGTAACGCACCTGGAACTGGCCATTATTTGGACTAGGGTATATAAATACATCTACGTTGCTTGAATCCGCAATTACAGTAGCAGATGACAGCGTAGTACAACTTGTACCTGTGTTATTAGCTCTTACAGTATAGCTTCCAAGCTGATCTACATTTACCGTAAGTGTGTTACCAGTTACCCCAGGTACTGGAACACCATTCCTAAACCAGGTGTAGGTATATGTACCTGCTGGTGTTGCTGAAGCAGTCAACGTTGTACTTAAACCCGGGTAGAGTCTTGTATAAGGACCAGCAACCACAGTAATTACAGGATTTGGGTTAACTGTAAGTACACTAGCCGCCGTTGTAACTGAAGAACCGCATGCAGGAATAGTTGCTATTACCCTATACCTATAATTGTTTAGTGTATTTGTCGCATTAGATATAGTAAGTGCACCTGTGGTAGCACCGCTATAAGTTGCATTATTTACCACAGTGGTAT
>JBDSEE010000028.1:0-8447 GCA_039920245.1 Ferruginibacter sp. | reverse complement strand
GTTGACAACCATGCATTGCGAATTCTTGCCTGGCTTTCAGAGATTTCCGGCATCAGTTCAACAACGTTCTTTAATATCGTTACATTCGGAATTACTTCGGCTGATAATTCTATAGGACTGCTGTTACCCTCACGCATAACCACAACCGTTAACCTATCCCCTGTTTTTAATTTTGACCTTACCTGCCCTACCACCGGAAAAAGATTTTGCTGATTTACATTAATGCCTTGTATAGAAACAACCTGGTCATTTTCTTTGTAACCCATGTTCTTTCCAAATGAATTGATCCTGGACATATCACCAATGATCACTTTCCCTTCCGGAGTATATGTAGGACCAAATCCACCTAAACTGAATTCTTCATATTTTCTTTCCGGAACAATTTGTACGCCTGCCAGGCCGAAATAGTAATCATAAGGAATAGGCATACTACCCTCTACATATCTTGTAAAAAACTTCCTCACTTCCGGGTAGGTCATTTTGGCAATGATGTCAAATAGCTGGTCATCTTCAAAGTATTTATCTGCGCCAAATTTTATACTCAGGTCATGCTTAAGTTGTTGGAGACTGTATGTTCCATTGGAAAGTCGCAGCAATTCAAGATCAAGGCAGGCAGAAATTAATGCGCCCTTTTCATACACATTCAAATATTGGGACTTATAGGTGGTAGCAACTTCTTTGCTCATGCGAGTAAAAGGAAGGGTATCATTTAATTTTTGGCTGCGACGAATTTTTTCTGTGAGCTTACCTAAAAATTCCGGGATACTGTTTAAGCCATATTTCACCTGCACATGATCTGAAGCATATTCAGTGGTGCCTTCGTACAACCATAGGTGTTTGGAAAGTACAGGCTTGTCAAAATTGAATTCTTTTATTTCCCTGGAACTGAAATTTAACGGTGTAAGGATATGGAAAAATTCATGCGCTGTTACATCAAGCACATAAGGCATAATATTCTGCGGGCCATTTTCCTGTATGGTGTAAAAGGAAGAATAATTATGTTCCAAAGCACCTTGCGCAATTGAAGGCTTTTGCTCTCCATTAAAATAAAACAAGAACGCATAATGGTTAACAGGCAACGATCCCCCTAAATACTTTGCTGATGCACGCAGGTTTTGAGTAAGCCCCTGGGCCACAACTGCAGCGCTTATCTTTCTTTTTGGCGAGTAAACGGATACCAGGATGTCAGCACCTCCCAGCTTAATCGTAGTGGTATCCGGAAGGCAAAACATGATAGGACTATCATAAAGTGCATCCAGGCCCGGGAGTTGAAAACGATCATTGGTAGCTGAACTGCTAACAGGCTTTAATGATGTTGAGGCGTAGAAATTTTCCGGCTTTTTGAAATCTAAAACAAAAGTTGAATTCCGGTAGCCATCAAGATAGCCAAAGAAACCCGGGGTATTCACAACAAAGTTTTTCCCTTCTTCAATATTCGTCCCTGCCATCGTGAATACATCCGGATCCGGTTCACTATCCCATGTATCCTGGATGGTATAAGTAATTTTATATAATTGTGTTGCATTGGTAATTGACCAGGTATTCATGTCTGCCTGCTTTACAGGCAATTGCTTTCCTGCTTTATCAAATGCTTTAAGATTAGAAACAAACCTGCCATAATCAGCATTTTTATATGTGCCGGGAATGATCTTTGGAAATTTGAAATTAATACTGGACTTTGAAATCTTAGGCGTTAGTAGTGAAACATCAAGTTGGTCATCATGTACTTCAGTAAGATCTACAGAATAGCTATAGGTATTCTGACCTTGCACATTGATTGAAAGAAAGGTTAGAAATAAGCAGAGCAATTTGTTCATAAAACAATTTTATTAGTAAGCGGGCAAGGTAAATCCCGTAAGCCAGATCCATTTGGCAAAAACTGCTCAAATAATTTGCATAGCATTAAATGCCAATAGAAATGTTGATTAATAAAGAATAATAATTAAGCAGGGCCGATGACAGAATCATGCAAGGAATAAAGGCAAAAGGCTATTCCTTTTATTTAGATTACATTAAGTAATTCGGAAGGTGAATGCCGGAAATGTTTTTTGAACGAGCGGCTAAAAGAATAAATATCAGTGAAACCTGCCTCGTAGGCAATGTCTGTAATTGATTTTTTTGTGTTGCTTGTAAGCAAGAGCTTTGCTTTATCCAGGCGCCGGCTCACCACATATTTATAAGGCGACACGCCAAATGCAATTTTGAAACTTCTATAAAAATGAAATTCAGAAACAGCACATGCTATGGCAAGTCCAGGTATATTTATTTTTTCTGCATCCGTGGAATCTATAATCATTTTAGCCTGGTATAAACGGTTATACAATTCCTTTCTTGTAGAATCTTTTAATGCTTTTATCTTATGTATCTGTGAAAAAATTTCCTTTTGTGATAACAATAATTCTACTGCCAGTTCCTGGTAAAACTCAGCGCTTTCACCCGGGTCCGAATATTGGTCTTGTTTTATTACAGCAGCTATGTATGTACTGAACTTATCATGCTGCGAATAAACACACTCATGAAATTCCGGCTCAGGTTGGTTTGACATAATCGGTGTTGACAGCAAATCATCCGTAGAACGCATAAGGTAATCATTCGCCTGTCTAACCAAATCAACGCCCAGGCTAATGCATGCACCCAGGACAGGTATAGAACTTTTTAAAGTACATTCAAATTTTTGGCCCTTATTCAAAACGAGGAATTGCTTGCTGCTTACATGGTGCGTTTTACCGTTTACAATATATTTTTCAGTGCCTGCTGTTACATACTTTATCCCTACACACTTACTTGTAAAACTTCCATCCAGGCTTAACAGGTTAGAGTAATTAATACTAGAATCTTTAAATGATAAATTCGATTTTGCAAATGCCTTGATGTTGTTTTCCTGGGTAAACCGGTAACTGTTCATTGTTTAAAACTATATACAATATCACCGCATTATCCGTCTATATGATGAAAGGTCTAAAACCTATATATCTAACCATTTTCATCTTTGAATTCATTTTCATTATACGCTTACTATCGTTCAGACCTCTGGTTCTGAAAGCGTCTAACCTAAGGCTGCTGCCTTATTCACGCAAGTGCTTGCCTACAACATATTAAAACGTTACACTTGAGGAATGCCGTTAATCCATAAAAGCAGGTTTTGATAAACCGGCTGATGCACGCAAATCTATATTGTTGCTGATTTATTCCGTTTTAATTTTTTAATCTATCATATTATGTACGTAACCCGGAAGTTTTGCAGTAAAAAATATTGCATGCTAATATTGGCTTTAGCACCAATCTTCATAAAATCTATTGCACAATCAGCAGATAGCATCTACCTGTTCCCTTCAGCAATCACATCATCAAAGGAATATTATCAATGGAAAGCAACACAGCTTTCTTTTGTAGGGGAATATGAAAAATCAAATCTGCTTTTTGACTCGAATATAATTAATGCCCGAAAAGCTTCTGTTGAAAAATTACATTCTGGATTGTCTGGTCTTGACCATGGTAATGCACATGACTTTATAATACAGGCCGCGAAGGATAAACAAATTCTGATCATTAATGAGGCGCATCATAAACCTCAGCATAGGGTATTTACGGAATCATTGCTTGCTGATTTATACAAGGTTGGTTTCAGGTATTTAGGTCTCGAAACACTGATAAATGATTTTACGCATGAATATCCAAAAGATACCGCCTTAAATACAAGGAAGTATCCATTATTACCATCCGGCACATATACACAGGAACCCAATTTCGGAAACCTGTTAAGAACGGCTCTACAGGTAGGTTATCAAACATTCTCTTATGAAGCCAGCATGTTATTGGATAAAACGCCAAGGGAAGAAGATGAAGCAAGGAATATTGCCAATTTTCTTAAAGAACATGCGGGGGCTAAAATTCTTATTCACTGTGGTTATGGGCATGCCAGCGAATGTTTTAGTGCGGCTTTTAATAGCAAAACAATGGCAGGATTTTTAAAAGAGTATACAGGTATTGATCCATTCACCATTGACCAGAATTCATTGACAGAAGATTTGGAAAACGAATTCTCTGTTTTTAAGCCTGGAGAAATCGTAGCCCCCCAGGTGTTTTTCACTTCTGGGGGACGTGTTGTAAATGACGCTTATTTAGGTAGAAAAAAAACGGATACATGTTTTGATGTACTTGTCTTTCATCCTCTTCATATGCTTCCAAATAGACGGCCGGGTTGGAAATTATCAAAAGATTACGTGGAATTTAATCCAGGCATATTATCACCCGGGCTTAGTTATCCAATTATGATAAAAGCGTACCATAAAGCTGAAGAAATAAACCAGGCAATTCCAGCCGATATAATTATCAGGGAAAATAAACAGGATAAAAAACCGCTCAACTTAAAAAAAGGTGATTATGTATTGTTGGTTTCTAACCTCGCCCAAAAAAAGGAAATTATAAATATCAGCGTCCAGTAGATTTTGTTGGCAGTCGAATAATAGAACTTTTTATGGGTAGCCTTGCCTGCATTTTGGAATGAGGGTTATAAACCCCTGAATAAATATAAAGTCAAACAGGAAACGCACATGCTATTTTAAAAAGCATTAATCACCTGTCTTTAATTATGCTTTCAAGAGCCATATCCATTTCATTTAAATAAGCATTAAAAGAAAAGGGAACATATATATCAGGAGATAAAGTAAAGCTTTCAGAGAATTGCCAGTTTTGTAAACCGTTGGCATAATGCACATTCAGCCTGGAATTAGGTAACAACAAATTTCCTCCCTCAGATAAAAAAACCAGTTCATCTCCCGGAGCTTCTCCTACAACCTTTGCATGCGTTAATTTTTTAAATAAAGCAGCACTCATTATGCCTGCGGAGAAAGTTGCTTTCGAAACAATTATATAAGCCTTTTTGCCTGCTATGGCTTTACAGAGATTGGTAATGCTTCCCACAGTAGTTGAAAAATCTCCACCGGTATTAAAACGCAGATCCAATACTATTTTCTTTACCTGCTGCTGTTTCGCTATTGTAATAATTGGCACCATAAACTGGTTAAACGATAACAGTTCACTGCCCGCTTCGTTCCTGTTTATTTGCAATAACAGGATCCCTTCTTTTTTCAGTATGCTGTAAGCAAATGACCTGTCAGGATGCTGCAGGTAAAAAGGCAGCTTGTCGTTTTCTTTTAAAAGATGTTGAAGGGAATCATGATTAATTTTAATGGGACTTAAATCCTTCCAGGCTTCCTGCGTTTTTGTTTGAGAAATAAATGATGCCTCAAGTGTAGTTGAAAGAATAGCATTCTTTATGGTCATTACCTTTAGCTGCATACGCCGGCCATCACTTGTAAGTCCCAGGCCCTTCAACACCTGTGGACTACGCAGGAAGTAAGTACTCATGTAGCACTTCCATGATGCATTTCCTGGGATAAGTGCACTTATTTTACGCTTCATGCTTTTGATGGGTTCCCCGTTAATTTCCAAAATACGGGCGCCCAATATTCCTGGTTGGTCTTTTGGGCAACTCACAATTCTTAGTTCTTCTCCAAACCAGTAAATACCTACAGGAATATTATTTAGCACCGTGCGCACCCGGAATAAATAAAGCCTGCTATGTGCGTTTGGTGATAAGGCAATTAACCTTGACAAGGCCAGCATAATTTGCTCATCACCCATTTCATTCACTTTGTTATAAATAGAATCAGCCAGTTCGTAAAAATGTTCGGTCACATCTTTTACCGTGAAAGCTTCCAGTGTTTTACTATATGTATTAAAAAATAAAAAAGGGGATATCGATTTATCGTATGCAGGGAACCGAAGTTTAAGGTAGCTGATATCTTCACGCCATTTTTGATTTCGTACTATGTTAATGCTGTCCTGGCCATAGCTCATTACAGCAATGGCAATCAGGCATAAAAAAATCATAACTGATTTCATAAATCATTTATTAGGTATTATGAGATTCTCGTTTTTTGTTACCGGTTTTATATCACAATACTGTTTCCGGCAATTTCATGATTTAGTTTGTTAAGTATTATGCAAATGCTGCTTATTTCTGGGCCAGCCCTCCATTTTCATTATTAAAAGTTAGCAGTATTTCACAAATAGCTGGATATGCATTGTCCTATTTTTCCTTCCTTATCGGTGTGTGTCTCCACCCACCCGCATATGGCAATCATTTTGTAAACAATAGTAAAATCATATGGGCTATAAAACAGTTTTTCTCGCCGCATATTTCCTTGCTTCCCCGGTGTTGAAATATAATATTACCGACGTATCAAAAGAAGCTTTACCACTTGATAAATTGATCAACAATTCTATGGATGTTCAGTCTGCCGATTTGGATGGCGACGGGGATATAGATTTGGTAGTAGCAATGGAATTCAAACCCAATATTGTTTTGTTCAATGACGGACATGGGAAATTCTTTTATAACCCTGCTACCCTGCCGCAAAAATCACATGACACCGAGGATATTGCTTTGGCTGATTTTGACGAGGATGGAGATTTGGATATCATATTTGTAAGTGAGGATGATGAAATACATGAGTATTATTTAAATGAAGGTAAAGGGAATTTCACCGATGTAAGTGATCGTATACCTGTGCATTCAGTTTGCAATGCCGTTGTAGCAGGTGATTTTGATAAGGACGGGGATATTGACCTGGTATTGGGTAATGCAGGACAGGAAATATTTTTAGCTAATGATGGGAAAGGCAATTTTAGTAATGAAACAACCGGCAGAATGCCCCCTGATATTAGCGTTACACAGGATGTGGAAGCAGCCGACATTGATGGGGATGCTGATTTGGATCTGGTTATTGGCAATGAAGATGGTAATAAGATTTATATAAATGATGGAAAAGGCCACTTCAAAGACGAAACCATTATTCGACTACCCTACGCAAACGAAGAAACCCGGAAAGTGGATATGGCAGATATTGATGGCGATGGTGATCCGGATATTTTCTTTTCCAATGTTGATTTCACACAAAGTAAAAACATAGCAAACCGCTTGCTGGTAAATAACGGTAAGGGTATATATACAGATGAAACCACGAAACTGTTTTTAGCTGCTAATGATATGCATACAGCTGATGCCTGCTTTTCCGACCTGGATGGGGATGATGATCCGGACCTTGTTTTAGGCAACCTGGTAAATGGTTATATACAGGTTTGTTTAAACAACGGTAAGGGCCAATTCACAGAAGTCACTGATTCCATTTTCCCTCAACGGCTCTATGGAGAAGCCATTAGTGTACATGTAAAAGACCTCAATGGCGACCGGGTTCCGGATATTTATTTTGGTATGTTCAGGAGTTCGGATCGGTTGTTTATCGGTAATCGGTAAACCTAGCGGAAAGGAACAGCAACGTCTCCTGCAAGGGTCGTTGCGTAATGGCAACCATCGATGACATGTAAATGTTATAAAAAAGTGCCGTATGGATAAGGTATGCTACGTTTTAAAGGCATACTTTAAAGTTATAATTCTTACAGGATTTATCAAAAAATTACCGAAAGATTTGTGCTCTTTTCACAGCAACGTCTCCTGCAAGGGACGTTGCGTAATGGCTACCATCGATGACATGTAAATGTTATAAAAAAAGTGCCGTATGGATAAGGTATGGTACGTTTTAAATGCATACTTTAAAGTTATAATTCTTACAAGATTTATCAAAAAATTACCGAAAGATTTGTGCTCTGTAGTACGCAACGTCCTCGGCACACACACATACCTTTGGAGAGACGTTGCTGTGAAATAATTTATTGAATTACTACAGGCTTTTGAACGGTATGAGTAACCGTAAATAAATAATGTCCTTCTTCTTTTTTAAATAAGCTTCGTTCTGCTTGTTGAGGCACTTTGTCTGGATCGCTGCCCATAGGGTATGTACCTATGTATTTACCCAGCCAGTATGCTTTGGTAGCAATTTGTGTGGCTTTGCCTACAGTAGACTGTATTACCAAAAACCCTCTCAATTTATTTGTACCGGGCACCAGGCCTACATTAGAATACCTAACATAAAATGCGTCATTATGTGGAATAAAACGAATAAGCGTTTGCCCATTGTATTCCAGATCATAATTATGATCTGTATTAGGATAGGCTTTTACATGCCTATCGTGAATATTTGCTACGTTAAATATTTGCATTTCTACCGGCCTATTGGTATTTACTTCTGTTTCAAAGGCGATAGCAAATGTGCCGGTTACTGGTGGTGCTCCCCAAGGCCTTAATTTAGTTCCATCATCCATCTGATCACGCCACCAATACCTCTTTGAATCATCCGCTATTAAATTGAAATAATATATTTTTCCACCAGGGGCAGGCCGGGTCCACCATATTTGTTCAGCAGGATGGATCTCTGGCTGACAACAATGCCCATTGTCAAATATCCAGGCACCATAGACGCAAACCTTACTTCCGTATAATGACCTTAAGAGATTAAGGAGTATTGCTTTTGCAGCATCATTCA
>JBDSEE010000027.1:0-5866 GCA_039920245.1 Ferruginibacter sp. | reverse complement strand
AGAAGTGAAGAAAATAATTAGTTCGCTGGAACAATTTATGAAATCATAACTGGCAAGAAAACTCTACTCAATTAGGATTACCATAATAGCCAGACCCTATAGCTATCGGATTAGCCTGGAGTTCTTTGATTAATGCTGACTAACTCACTTCCGCCAACGCTTAATAATAACTATCGTCGCCGCCTACTTCTAAAGCTATTGGCAACGTTGATGTGGGACAGGGCGGCATTAAGTTGTACAAAATAAAATAGAAGCAAGATTAAAATATGTTCCATTGAACAAATAAAAAATTGTTGAAGGCAACCTTTTTCATATATCTCTCGTTTACCTAAAAAAGATTTATGAATAAACTAACTACATTTTGTTTGCTTCTGCTGGTAAGTGTTTTTATTGGTGTTGAGTCCTGCTCAAAATCCTCAGTAAACCCACCAGCAACTGACCCATGCGCCGGTAAAACTATAACGCTTACTGGCACCACAACAGCTACCACTACGCCCTTTGCTACAAATGGTACTGTAAGTGCTACAGCTGCTGGTAGTACAGGTTTTACCTATAGTTTAAATGGCGGTGCAAGCCAGGCAACAGGATCGTTTGCAGGTTTAGCACAGGGCATATATACCGTTACAGCAAAAGATGCCTCTGGCTGCACAGGCTCACAAAGTTTTACAGTTGCAGCCACTGCCTGCCCCGCTATTACCGTAACAGCAGTTGTTACACCAGCAACTACAGGAGCCTCGGGTTCAATAGTGGCAACAGCCACTGGCAGCACCGGTATTACTTATAGTATTGGCGCTGGTGGAGTTTTCCAGGCAAGCGGTACATTTTCTAACCTGGTTGCAGGCAGTTATAATATTACTGCAAAAGATGCAAATGGTTGTTTAGGTTCTGCTTCCTTTACAGTCACCTCGGCATCATGCCCCACAATTACTTTAACAACAACCTTTGTAAATACAACCGGCCCTACGGCTACGAATGGTAGTATTACAGCATCGGCTACGGGAGGTGTAGCACCATATACTTTTAGTAAGGACAACGGTGTAACATTCCAGGCAAGCGGTACTTTCTCAAACCTTGCTGTAAATACTTATGGCGTGGTAGCAAAAGATGCCAATGGTTGTTTAAGTACTTCCATCAACGTAGTTGTAGGAGCAACCTGCCCCACAATAAATACAAATGCCGCAACAACTACAACGGTAAAATGTGAGGCAGGCAGTGGTACAATTACCATAACAGCAATCGGTAGTACAGGTCTTACATATAATATAAATGGCGGTGTTTTCCAGGCATCAAATGTTTTTAATACACTTGTAGCAGGAAGCTATACTTATGGTGTAAAAGATGCCAATGGCTGCACAGCAACGGGTAATGCAACAATAGCACAAGCTCCTGCCGGTTCATTATTTACCAATGTAAAAGTAATTCTTGTAGCAAATTGTACAAGTTGCCATGGAGGTCCTTTTCCACAAAACGGATTAAACTTTAATGATGATTGTACCATTGTAGCGCAAAGTGCAAGGATAAAATCCAGGGCGGTAGATGCAAATCCTTCCCAGATGCCCCCTAGTGGCCCGGCACTATCTGCAACAGATAAAGCAGCTATCGTGAACTGGATAAACGCAGGTGGCAAACACAACAACTAATTTAAAGGGAAGGCTTTTATTTAAAAAATGGCAGGCAAAAAATTAAAATATTTATTGGCCGCTTGTTGCATCATTGCACTTGGAATTGGTATATATGCTTACAAAGAATATAATAGAAAAACTGCTGATCTTGCAAATACTGAAGCCCTTTATCAAACAACAGCATCAGTTCTTATTGACGCATACAGCAGCCAGGAAGATGCTGCAAATAGAAAATACCTGGGCAAAGTAATACAGGTAAAAGGAACTGTAGTGGAGGTAACAAACCAGCAGGATACAGTTGTTGCAATTATGCTGGGAGATACTGCACACAGCAGCAGGGTTAGTTGCACAGTTGACAAAAATCATATTGCTGCCGCAAAAAAATATACCATAGGCAACCTTGTAAGTATAAAAGGTATTTGCACAGGGTATTTAATGGATGTGGAATTAAATGGTTGTTTAATTGTAGAATAATTTAATAAATAATATGAATACAAAATTTTTGATTACTGTTCTTTTTGTTGCTTCATCTTTTTTGGGTATGGCTCAAAACAAATTTTTTACAAAAAAAGCCAGCATTTCATTTTACTCAAAAACTTCTGTTGAGAATATTGAAGCTATTAATAATAAAGCACTTGCTGTTATAGATATGGCCTCAAATAAAATAGAGTTTTCTGTGCTAATAAAAGGCTTCGAGTTTGAAAAAGCTATGATGCAGGAACATTTTAACGAAGATTATTTAGAAAGCGACAAATACCCTAAAGCGATTTTTAAAGGTTCGTTTAATGAGCCTGTGCCAGCTATCAACATTACCGAAAATAAAACCCTTACCCTAAAAGTAAGTGGCAGCCTTACTTTACATGGTATTACTAAACCAATAAACACAGTAGCGGTATTACAAATTAAAAATAATGTGATAAGTGCTGTGTCTAATTTTAAAATACTCCTGAGCGACTACAATATTAAAGTACCTGCTGTGGTTGGCAACAGCATCAGCAAAGAAATTGAAATAAAAGTAAATACGGCTTCATTGGTAGAAATGAAATAACGATTTTAAATGTCTTGCATTATTGCTACTAATATAAAATTGTAATCAAGAAAAAAACTAAAAAAATATATTTAAAATATACAAATGAAAAGAATTCTATTGTTAATGATAGCAGCGTTTTCTCTTGAGCAAATTGTTGCACAGGATACTACAAGCATGGTTAGCGGCCTGGAGGATAAAATAACTTCAGAAAAGGTTACGGGCACTTTTAGATCTACAAGGGTTATTAATTCACACTCTACAGAAATGCTGCATAAGGGGGAAATGGATTTTAGAATTTTACATCGTTTTGGTTCTGTAAAAACTGGTTATAAAAACTTATTCGGATTAGACAATGCAAGTATGCGGCTTAGTTTTGACTTTGGTATTACAAATAACTTTATGATAGGCATTGGCAGAAGTACATTATTAAAAGACATCGATATTTTTGCAAAAACTAGAATACTACAACAAACCAAAGGAGAAAACGAAATGCCGGTTTCCTTTTTAGTTGCCGGCGGGTATATAGTTACAACACAAGAATCTCTTGCACCCAAAAACCCTACCATTGTCGACAGGTCATCTTATTATTTGCAAATGATCATTGGTAGAAAATTTACGCCTGATTTTTCTATGCAGCTAAGCCCGATGGTTTTGCATAACAATACCACATTAAACGCTACTGACGACCAAACAATTATCGGGCTGGGCGGCGGTATGCGGTATAAAGTGAGCCAAAGAATTGCCATCGTTTTGGATTATAATTATGCCATAGGAAAGCTGGATGCTACTATTAAAAACCCATTATCTGTAGGGGTAGATATTGGTACCGGTGGCCATGTATTCCAACTTCATTTTTCAAATGCAACAGGAATGAACGAAAAGGGATACCTCACCCAAACCACGGGCGATTTTTTTAAAGGGGATGTACGTTTTGGTTTTAACCTTTCCAGAATATTTAGGATTGGGAAAAAACAGAAGACTGCCTCACAGTATTTGCTCCCGACCTTGAAAGAAAAATGATATCCCCATTAATCCGGTCTTGCATCCGGAAGCAAGTAGATGCAAACGCAAAAAATAATAAAGCAGGCTGGAGAAAATATTTTGCTGACGGGAAAGGGCCGCAGGTTGGCTTGTTTCCCCTGAGGCTGCTTCTTTTTACATCCTGCTGTAAAAACCATAACAAACGAGGATACCTGAATGATCTTATTCAACTGATGATTGAGGAAGGACACTCGGTGGCGGCAAAAACCTTTTACCATACCTCCGGTAATATTACATTTATTCGTGTTCCGGAAGGTTGAATAGAGGTTATTTCAATACCCGCATGAATTAGTTCGGCCATCTCTTTTACAATAGTAAGCCCCAGGCCTGATTGATTGCTGTTTACTGACAAAAGAGGTTCATTAAAAATACGCCTGATTCGTTCAGGCATTCCTGCTCCTTCATCTGCAATGGATATGGTTACTGCATCATTTTTTTGTATTGCAGATACCGTAATAGTGCTGCTTTCAGGAGAATAGTTTACAGCATTTTGCAAAAGATTCCGGATGATTATCGTTAGGATATTCTTATCAGATTGTAAAAATATTTCAGGGTCGATTTGCTGAATAAAATTTATTTTCTTTTTTTCTAATTGTGTGTGCAGCAAGTCATCAATATTTTCCACACATTCTTTAATAAATATTTTTTCTTTTGTGATTGTAAATTGTTGCATTTGAGTTTTTGACCAGATCAAAAGATCTTCCATAGTTTCTAATACTACTCCTGCAGCTCTACTTATTTCTTCATTGTGCTTTTGTTTGTCTTCATCACTGAAAATTCCAGGATTTGTTTTTTGCAGATCAAGAAATTGATACACCTGGCTTATAGGGTTCCTGAGATCATGACTTATAATGCTGAACAATTTTGCTTTTGTAAGATTTGCTTTTTCCAAAACCTCATTCAGTACATTCATTTCTTCATTTTTTTGCTGCAGTAACCGGCTGCTTTTTTGTTTATTGCGGTAAATAACTATCATTGATGCAATAATGATCAACAACAATATAAATGCGATGATAAAAAATAACCGCTGGCGGTTTGCACTTTTGATCTGTAAATTATTAATAATGCTTTCCGCAGATAGCACGTCAATTTTTTCCTGCTTGTTTTTATTCTGATATTGGGCTTCCATCTCCGCTAAATTTAAAGCGATCTTACTTTGTGTTAACGAATCAGAAACTTTTACATAACTATTAAAATATTTTTCAGCCTCATTTTGATTACCCGATAATATTTCTACTGCCGTTAAGGATTTTAATAAATCTGCATACTGCTCTTTGTTATAAACCGCAGATCCCGGTTCGGCGATTTTATAATATTTCGCAGCTTGTGGATAATCATTCAGGCTTTTATAATAATCGCCATACGCTGAATTGACTGCAGATGTGAGTATTTCTTTGTTGTCAAGTTTTGATTGCTTATCTGCCTTATCAATATATGATTTAGCAATTTGAAAATCTTTGTTTTTTAATGCAAGGGCTGCCATCTCCAAATTAGATGATACCAGTTCAGACCATTTTCCCGGAGATTTTGTAGCAGTTTGTTGCAGCAGGTCATAATATTTTAATGCTTCCGGCTGGTTATTTAACAGCGCATAGCTTCTTATAAATTTTCCATATGCAGTAATATCAACTATCAGGGATAAATTTAAGTTCTGTTTTACTTCTTCCAGGTATTGCAGCGCTTTTTCAGGCTGCTTCAGGTAGAGATATATTTCAGCTACCATCATTAATTTAGTGCCGTAGTCAAGTTTCTTTTTTAATATTTTAGTAGTATCTGCTACCGGTTTATGCAATTCAGCGCTTTTTAAAAAATTATTTAATGCAATGTTGTAGTAGAATTTTTGTTGCTGATAATACAGTCCTAAATTATAATATATGTCGCTTTTATTTTTTAGCGTATCGACAGTTTCTGCTATTTGAGTGAGATGTTTTGCAGCTTGATCTGCCTTTTCCTGCAAACCCATATAATGATAAATGGAAATAAGATGCCCCAATGGCTTTGTGCTTTTCTCTACCAGCTTTGCTTTTACTGCAATTTCATAAGCTAGTTCAAAATTTTCTTTGGCTGATTTGAAATCCTGCTTGTAATAATAGCCAGTACCTATGGCATTATAGAACAAAAATTTATATTCAACGTCAACGGCATCGGTTAGTGTAATCCCTTCGCCACCTTC
>JBDSEE010000026.1:0-7303 GCA_039920245.1 Ferruginibacter sp. | reverse complement strand
CATGGCCTGGCTGCTTTTTTTTATGAGCGAAAAAAGATTTTTTATTTAATTATTTTCTGTTGCCATGTATTGGAACCACAACTTATTTTTAGTACATAAATGCCTTTATTTAGTTTTGTAAGATTGGTTATTTTAAATTGGTTTGTTCCAGCAGCGGCTACAGTCTGCTGTTTAGCCACAACTTTACCGTTGAAGTCTAAAACCTGAATATTGAATGCTGAGGTTTTTAATGAATATGCATCAATGCTGATGTCGCTTATAAATGGATTAGGTTGAACAGAATTTACTACGAATACAGCAGATGCATCTTTTATTTGTACAATTTTACTGTATTGAAAACTCCCATCGTTATTGCGAATTTTTAAGCGATAATAATTTGCTCCAGCATTAGGCATATAGTCCATATAGCTGTACGTAGCTACTCCTGTTCCCGATACTTGCTGATCATCAATTTTTACGAAGTTTTTTCCATCGCTGCTTTTTTCTATATCAAAACCCCAGGTATTAAATTCATTTGCAGTTGCCCATTCAAGCATAATACCATCGGTCACTTTCTTAGCTTTAAAGCTATTCATTTCCACGGCCAGCGCACCGCCCGTGGAAGGACAATTGCCTGCACAGGTGCCGTCGTAAAAACAGGCACCATAAAGAGTCCCAGTTTCAGGGTTGGTAAGCTCGAAATTTATTGTTCCCGCCGTAGGTATATTAGTGACATACACACAATATTTTACCAGTGCATCATTGGATCCCGTCAAACTAGGTACGCCCGCCGGGCCAACAGGGCAATTTAAAACGGTAGTAACACCACTAACAGTCTGGGATATTTTTGTAATGGCATACGGTTTTAAAGTAAGGTAATTAACACCTAAATATTTAAACGTAATATCCGCAGTTTTTGCACCTGAAGGTACAGTAGCATAAATTGTAGAGGCAAAATTTGTGGCCACAAGTGTTCCCGAAACACCGGCACAAGTATTAGCCTGGCCATTACTGTTATTGCGGGAAGTTATTGAACCACATGCAACTGGATATTGTGCATACATACATAAAGAAGCAAATGCCGAAAAGAAAGTAAGAGTAAGTTTTTTCATGATATTGTTTTTTTACAAACGCATGATTTATACTTTGTAGTATTTCTTCTATAAGAAAAAAAATAAAATGGGGGCTTTATCAATGAAAATAAGCAGGCCATTAACCTGCTCATAACAAAACTTGTAGAAATATTACTACTATTTATATTGCTGCACCAAACCGTTAGCCAGTTCAGTCATTTTCTTTAGTCCGTCTTCTGGCAAATTGCCTTTTTTAAAATCTGCTAACAATTCTGGCATTTTATTTTCCATTTCCAGTAAGAAATGATCTTCAAAAGCTTTTACATTTTTTATAGCCACGTTTCTGAGTAACCCCTGGGTGCCAAGATAAATGATAGCTACCTGTTTCTCAACACTAAAAGGAGAATATTGCGGCTGTTTTAAGATCTCGACATTTCTTGCACCTTTATCGATTACATTCTTAGTAGCTGCGTCAAGGTCTCCACCAAATTTAGAGAAAGCTTCCAATTCACGATAAAGCGCCTGGTCAAGTTTAAGTGTTCCTGCCACTTTTTTCATTGATTTAATCTGTGCATTACCACCCACACGGCTTACAGAAATACCTACGTTAATTGCCGGACGAATGCCTGCATTGAAAAGGTTATTTTCCAGGAATATCTGGCCATCGGTAATGGAGATAACATTGGTGGGAATATATGCGGATACGTCACCAGCCTGGGTTTCGATAATTGGCAATGCTGTTAATGAACCCCCACCTTTTACCAGGTGTTTAATGGATGCTGGCAAATCATTCATTTGCCTTGCGATTTCATCTTTTGACACTAGTTTTGCAGCTCTCTCCAATAAGCGGCTATGCAGGTAAAATACATCTCCAGGATAAGCTTCACGACCCGGAGGTCTTCTTAAAAGCAATGACACCTCACGATAGGCCACCGCTTGTTTTGAAAGATCATCATAAATAATTAAAGCAGGCCTACCGGTATCTCTGAAAAATTCACCAATTGCAGCACCGGCAAAAGGTGCATAGAATTGTAGGGGTGCCGGATCAGAAGCAGAAGCAGCAACAATAGTTGTATAAGCCATCGCTCCATGTTCTTCGAGCACTCTCATAATACCAGCAATAGTGGAAGCTTTCTGACCAATTGCAACATATATACAATAAACAGTTTTGCCTGCAGCGTAAAATTCCTTCTGATTAATAATAGTATCAACAGCAATCGCAGTTTTACCAGTTTGTCTGTCGCCTATTATAAGTTCACGCTGGCCACGTCCAATTGGTATCATTGCATCAATAGCTTTAATACCTGTTTGCAAGGGCTCTTTTACTGGTTCCCTGAAAATAACACCTGGTGCTTTTCTTTCTAAAGGCATTTCATATAGTTCGCCAGTTAATGGACCCTTGCCATCTATTGGCAAACCAAGGGTATTAATTACCCTACCACACATGCCTTCTCCTACTTTAATAGATGCGATCTGTCCTGTACGCTTTACTTTATCACCTTCTTTAATTTCACTGCTGTCACCCATTAATACAACACCCACATTATCCTCTTCAAGATTCAGCGCAATAGCTTTCACCCCGTTGTCAAATTCTACAAGTTCACCTGAACTTACATTATTAAGACCATAAACACGTGCAATACCATCACCCACTTGTAGTACCGTTCCCACTTCCTCAAGGTCGGCGGTTGCATTGAAATTACTTAATTGCTGGCGCAGAATCGCCGAAATTTCATCTGGTTTTATTTCTACCATAATTTTAAAGTTATTGACCTAAGAATGCGGTGCTAAAAACAATATTGAATCGTCTACAGCTACCCTAAATACCCTTTTTTAAATCGGCTGCAAAGGTATGGGTTGACTATTGCACTACAAAAAAAGGAAGAGAATATAAATAGGAAAAATTCTTTCATTTTAAAACTTCAGACTTATAAAAATTGGCTACATTCACAGCGCATTTAAAAATCGGTCAACAAATCGTTTTTCTTTTGCACCATTTTCTCAAAACTAACAACTGATTATGAAACAAATTTTTACAATTTTTGTACTATCCTTTTTTTCAGTACAATTACTTTCTGCTCAAACAGTTTCAAGTAGCACTATTAATTTTTCGGAATTAGCTGCGTATGAAGCATCCCATCCTAATATTGGAAGATTATGTAAAACTTGTCCCCGGCATGTAGAAAATGACCGTTGGGAAGGATTAGATAATCCAAATATGCCCATTTCCAGGGATGCGAATATTAAAAAACAAGAATTTTTTCCTATAACAAATAACCCCACTGCGGTGTCACGGTCGCCTTTACAACAATGGTTAGGTCACATTGATCCCGGTACCAGTATTCCCCCAGATACGCATGGTGCTGTTGGTATCAACCACGTTATTACAGCCACGAATGATTTTGTAAAGATCCATACAAAGGTTGGCGGAGCCCAGGTTAGCCAGGTTTCTATTTCTACTTTTACGGGAGTTGGGGGAACATGCGACCCATATATGACCTTTGATCCCACGGCCCAGAGATGGATATTTTCTGCTATCAACTGCTCTAATTCATCCTCAAATCCAATGATCCTGATGGTTTCAAATACTTCAGACCCTACCGGATTATGGAGAAAAATAACTTGGGTACCTGTTGGGTCAGGTTTGTTCTTGGATCATCCTTATGTCGGTTTCGATAATCAATGGATTGTTCTTTCGGGTAGAAGATTTGCACCAGGGTTTCAAGGACCATCATTATTCCTGGTTGATAAAGCAGCAATGTATGCAGGAACTGCAATCGCCTTTGGCACAAATGCGCAACAAATAGATAAAACTGCTGGTGATGGTGATTCTCCCTTACCTGTAACTGTTTATGATCCTCCTTTCTCAACAGTAGGCAACCCTTCACCCGGTACATTTTATGTGATGCAGGCATGGAGCAGCAGCACTATTAGGTTAACAACTGTAACAGGTACCATTCCAACTGCAACATGGAATACTTCTACCCCTGTTTTCCCTACAGGTGGAACTCCATGGAACAATGGAAATATTGGGAATGCTGCTGAGCAAATGGTGGAAACAAGAAAACTTGCAGTAAATGATGCCAGGATTAGTTGCGGTGTAATGATGAATGGAAAAATATGGTGTTCACAACATATAGGTTTCCCAACAAGTGGCACACCGGATAGGATCGCAGTACAATGGTGGCAATTAGATGGCAGCCCAGGGGCAAATTTTGGCAATGTATTGCAAAGAGGACGTATCGGCGGAAACAATGCAAATGAATATAAATTTTTTTCAAGTATAGCTGTTAATAAAGATGAAGATGTATTAATTGGCTATACATCTTCAACTAACACAACAAGGGTAAGTAGCGCTTATGCTACCCGCCAGGCTACTACACCTTCTAATACCACTGATGACGAGCTGATCTATAAAACAGGTTTAAACCGATATTGGAAAGATTTCAGCAGCGGACGTGCCCGCTGGGGCGATTATAGTCATAGTTCATTAGATCCTGTTGATGGGTCTTTATGGACTGTACAGGAATATGCTGAACAGGGATTAGGCGGAGGAGTTCCCCCCGACAATAACAGCCGATATGGTGTATGGTGGGCACAGGTTGCCGCTTCAAATACTCCGGCTACCCCAATAATTGTAGCCTCAAGTTCTTCATTAATCACAGAAGGTTGCAGTCCAGCAAATAGTGCAATTGATCCCAATGAATCTGTTACTGTAAGTTTTTGTTTACAAAATAGTGGTACCGGGCCAAGTACAAACCTTGTTGCAACTTTGTTGTCCACGGGAGGAGTTACAGCACCTAGTGGTCCTCAAAACTACGGCGTGCTGATAAATGGCGGATCAGCAGTATGCCGCAACTTTACTTTTACTGCTAATGGTACTTGCGGTGGTACAATAATCGCTACATTACAATTACAAGATGGTGCTACTAATCTGGGCACAGCTACTTATACATTCACACTCGGTGGTACGCTTACAACCTTTACACAAAATTTTGATGCAGTTGTGGTTCCCGCTTTGCCTGCTGGTTGGGTTGCAACCAATGCGAGTGGCACTGGCCTTTGGGTTAGTTCTAATTCAGGAACACCTACTCCTGTTGCGGCATCTCTACCCAATTCGATATTAGTAGATGATCCAGCAGCTATAACAGATAAGAGAATTGAAACGCCTTCAATAGCTATAACAAGTGCAACTGCCAAACTTAGCTTCAGCCAGAACTTTGATTTGGAGCCAGGTTTTGATGGCGGAGTGTTGGAAATAGCAATAGGTGCTGGTGCATACCAGGATATACTTGCTGCAGGGGGAAGTTTCTCTGCAGGCGGATACAATGGTACAATTGATCCCACTTTTGGTAATCCCCTGGCTGGTCGTGCTGCCTGGACTGGAAATAGTGGAGGTTTTAATACTACAACCGTCAATTTACCGGCAGCAGCAGTTGGTCAGAGCATTAAATTTAGGTTTAGAATGGGGTCAGATAATAGTGTTAATGCAAGTGGCTGGAGAGTTGATAACGTCTTGATCTCTGAACCAGCATGTTGTGCAGGATGCAGCAATGTTTCGATCGCTACACAACCAGCAAATACAACAGCATGTACCAATGGTAATGCAACATTTACCGTAGTAGCAGGTGGATCATCCCCAACATATCAATGGCAGATAAGTACAACAGGAGCCGGTGGCCCCTTTACAGATCTTACAAATACAGCACCTTATTCTGGTGTAACAACGGCTACTTTAACCATAACAAGTGCTACACTTGCATTAAGTGGTAATTATTATAGGGCTGTTGTAAGCAATAGCTGCCCTTCCACAGTAAATTCAAATGGTGGATTATTGACTGTAAGCAACACAGCGACAATTACAGGTCAACCAGCTAATGCTACCATTTGTGCGGGAAGTAATACTTCTTTTGCTGTAACAACAACCGGCTCTTCACTTACCTATCAATGGCAGGTAAGTACAACAGGAGCAGGAGGACCATGGACTGGTCTGACAAACGTCGCACCTTATTCCGGCGTGGCTACTGCCACACTAAATATTACAGCTGCACCCGCTGCCTTAAACAATAATCAATATAGGGTTGTCGTAAGTAGTTGTTCTGGGCCTATAAATTCTAACCCTGCACTTCTTACGGTTAATTCTCCTGTTGCGATAACTACCCAGCCTACAGGTCAAACGGTTTGCGAAGGAGCGAATGTAACTTTCACATCTGTTTCTTCAGGAACCGGACTTACTTATCAGTGGCAAATAAGTACTGCTGGTGCGGGCGGCCCATGGTCAAGTATCACAGGACAAACAAATCCTACCTTGACTTTGAATGCTGTTACGGCATCCATGACTGGTTACGCATACAGAGTAATTGTTACAGGCACTTGTACTCCAGGCGGAGTGACTTCAAATGCGGCAGTTCTTACGGTCAATACACTAGTTACAATTAGTGCTCAACCAGTGAGTATCGCAGTTTGTGCTGGTCAAAACGCAACCTTTAGCGTGACCGCTACAGGTACAGGCTTAACTTACCAATGGCAAATCAGCACCAATAGCGGAGGTACCTGGACAAATATTACTGGGGCCAATAGTGCTACACTAAACCTTGGGGCTGCTACATTTGCAATGAATGGTAACCAATACAGAGTGGTATTGAATGGTACTTGTACAACAAACCTGAATAGTAGTGCAGCCACATTAACGGTGAATCTTCCTGTTCAGTTTACAACGCAACCTGTAAATGCTGCTGTATGTGCTGGGTCATCAACAAGCTATACAGTTACTACATTAGCTTTCCCTACAGGATCACCAGTAACATACCAATGGCAGGAAAGTATTAATGGAGGAGCATTCACGAATCTAAGTAATGGATCACCTTATTCAGGAGTTACTACTGCAACCCTTACCATAAATCCTGCAGCAATAAACCTGAATGGTAGAAGTTACCGGGTAGTTGCAGCAGGGCAATCCTGTGGATCTGTAAACTCAAACACCGCAACTATAACAGTAAATGCTTTACCGGTACCAGTTCTAACAGCATCGTCCTACGCAAGCATCACGCCTTATACGAGGAGTGGTTTATATGTTACAGTAAGCCCGGCTGGATCTTATAGTTACGCTTGGTACAAGAATTCATTCCTTGACCCATCAAGAACTGGCTCTTTCTTTAATGCTACGGTAGATGATTTTGGTGACTACGCTGTAGTTGTTACCGATCTTAATACGGGTTGTTCCAATACAACTAACAGGGTTACATTAAAAG
>JBDSEE010000025.1:0-3562 GCA_039920245.1 Ferruginibacter sp. | reverse complement strand
ACAACATCAATGGAGATATTGTCGATGGTAACTTTGAATGTTTTAATTTCTTCCATTTTGTTTCACACAAAGAGACAAAGAAAACAACGGTACAACGATATTAATAAGTATTTATAATTCTTTTAATCCCATCTTTTAAATACACAACATTGAAATTTATCAATAACCCTAATTTCAAATTTGCCAATTTCAAATAAGTTTGAACTTGCTTATAATGAATATCGGCTAATGATTCAATAGACTTTAATTCTATCAATAATTTATTTTCAACAACAAAATCTGCCCTAAACCCTGATTCCAACTTTATATTTTCATGAATCAGCGGAATTGCTTTTTGTCTGTCAAAGGAAATACCCTCTTTGGTAAATTCATAACCGAACAATTCTTCATATACGCTTTCAAATAATCCCGGCCCATAAAACTTATGTATTCTGAAACATACATCTAAAACTACTTTTGCCAATTCATTTTCCCGCTGAATTAAGGTTTCTGTATTCATCTTTGTCTCTTTGTTTCCTTTGCCTCGTTGCGTGAAACTACATTACGAACACATGAATTCCATCCGCATAATGCCTCAATCCAAAATTCTCCGTTAAGCATTTTTCGGGATTCAGTACATGCCATTCAAACTCATCCCTAAAATGTCGGATAGCTGCTGCAACAGGCCAGGCTGCTGCATCCCCCAACGGGCAAATCGTATTGCCTTCAATCTTGCGCTGTATATCCCAAAGCAAATCTATATCACTCATCTTACCTTTTCCTTCATCAATATTTTTCAGAATCTTTTCCATCCATCCTGTGCCTTCCCTGCAAGGGCTGCACTGTCCGCAACTTTCATGGCGGTAAAAGCGGGCAAGGGTATAAGTATGTTTCACTACGCATTGATCTTCATCCAGCACAATAAATCCACCACTGCCCATCATACTACCTGTAGAAAAGCCACCATCGCTCAGGCTTTCATAATTCATCAGTCGCTTTTCGCCTTTTGCAGTGGTGAGTAATAAATTTGCCGGAAGAATAGGAACGGATGAACCACCAGGAATACAAGCTTTTAATTTTTTACCATTTGGAATTCCGCCACAATATTCATCACTGTAAATAAATTCTTCTACAGATATGGTCATGTCAATTTCATAAACGCCAGGCTTATTAATATTTCCGCAGGCGCTCATGAGTTTTGTTCCTGTTGATTTACCTACACCAATTTTAGAATAAGCATCAGCACCGTCATTAATAATAGGAACAATTGCAGCAAGTGTTTCAACATTATTTACAACTGTTGGGCAATCCCAAACACCTTTGATCGCTGGAAAAGGAGGCTTGATCCTTGGATTTCCTCTCTTGCCTTCCAGCGATTCTAATAGAGCAGTTTCTTCACCACATATATAAGCACCAGCGCCACGTTGCATGTAGATCTCTGCATCAAAACCACTTCCTAAAATATTTTTTCCAAGCCAGCCATTTTGTTTTGCTTCATCAATTGCCACTTGAAGGATATCAGTTATCCAATCGTACTCGCCACGTATATATATGTAGCTAACATTGCTACCCAATGCGAATGCAGAAACGATCATGCCTTCAATGAGAAGGTGCGGAAGAAATTCCATCAGGTAACGATCCTTAAAAGTTCCGGGCTCACTTTCATCAGCATTGCAAACAAGATAGCGTGCCACACCTTCAGGCTTTGCCAGGAAACTCCATTTCATACCAGTAGGAAAACCAGCTCCACCCCTTCCTCTTAATCCACTTTTTTTCACTTCTTCAACTATGTCGGCCGGAGTCATTTTTAAAGCTTTCTCAACGCTACGATACCCCCCCTCACGACGATATACATCATAAGTTCTGATACCTTCAATATGAGCTTTATCTAGTAATAATTTCTTTGCCATTCTTTATGAAGTCAAAAGTGAAAAGTCAAAACCACTAATTCTTACCTTAATTGTACTTTTCAATTTTTACTTTGATTTTTAAATTTTAAACTTTACCCTTGTACAAATCATAAACCGGAAAAATCATATCCCAATCTTTACCCCAAACCACATTACCATTTTCTATTTTAAATTTTTTGAAATTCTTCAGCTTCTTATACTGGTTATATTGTGGATGACTGTGAGTTTGCAAAAAGCCTCCAAAATCAACAATCATCTTTTTATTGTTGGTAAAAATTATTTCCAACAAATAGCTTTCAATATACCTTACCTCCTTTACAATAATGTTTTCCATACTTTATAATTTATTAATCACTTCACATTTCACTTTCTTATTCTCTACAAAAAACTGTTTCCATTTTTCTACAATACCAGGATGGTATTTTTTTATAAACCTTACCGCTTCCTTTTCAGTTTTTGGTTCCAGCGGCATTTTTCCTTTCACTTTTTTAACCCCAACCTCTTTCAGTTTTCCATTTTCAAATCTCAATTCAAATTTACTTTCAAATTCCGCCACAGAAACATGAACATGGACTGGTAAATGCTCATTGGCATAAAAGAAAAAAAATAACCCCAGATATTCATAAATCTTTGGCATATTAATTCTTCTTCACACTTTGACGTGCCACTAATTTCCAATCTCCGTTTTTATTTATCCATACCAATGTTATAGACATAGATAGATCCAATGGATTTTTATTGTAATTCATTTTCACCAATGACTTCATATTTACTATAGCAGTATTTTCATATATCCTTATTTCCATTCCTTCCGGATCAATCGCTTTATAATCCTGGATACCCGATTTAATATCGTGAATTAAGTCTGCCTTTGTTTGAATGAGACCGCTTGTATGACCATAGGTAACTTCATCTGCCAACAGGCTTGATAAGGTTGTGCTGTCTTTATTTATTAATGCATTTTTCAACATCAGCATCTTCATCATGATGTCGGCTTTTTTTGATTCTTGTGCAAAGGCATTTGCAAAGCCAATACCTGACAACAAAAAGAAAATAAATATTTTTTTCATTTGTTTAATTTGCTTTACTCCTACACTCTTCAATTATTGCATCTATTTTATCTTTAGTCAAATGCTCACGATATGTTTTTCCAAATTGCATCATTGGTGCATAACCACAGGCACCCAGGCATTCCACAGTTTTTAAAGTGAACATTCCATCAGCAGTGGTTTCACCTACTGCAATGTTCAGTTTCTCTTTTATATAATTGATGATGTTGTCACTCCCATTCAACATACATGGCCCGGTTTGACATACTTCAAATAAATATTTTCCTACAGGTTTTAAATTATACATACTGTAAAAACTCGCTACTTCGTACACTTCAATTGGTTCAAGCTGTAGCAAGGAAGCCACATAATCCATCACAGACACATCAAGCCATCCGCCAAAGTCCTGTTGTGCGTAATGCAATACAGGGAGCAACGCAGATTTTTGTTTGCCTTCGGGGTAATGAGTAATGAGTTCTTTTACCTGGTCCAGTCGCTCTGATGAAAACTTTATTTCCATTTTACTTATTCCTCTTTTTTAAAATCTTTTCAAGCATTTCAGCATCAGCTAAATCTTTTAATCTTCCTGTTGCCTTCTTATTGTTTATTAATTCATTAATGTGA
>JBDSEE010000024.1:0-3059 GCA_039920245.1 Ferruginibacter sp. | reverse complement strand
CGTCGGATGGCTTTAGTTGTGTGCTGTCCATTTTCTTAGCAAGATTTATGGAATCCTGTTTTGCAGAAAGGGTATCTATTGCCACATCCTGTAAAGCCGTTGTATTGTTATTAGTTACTGGCTTTTCCGCATCATTCTTTGTAAGAAAATAATACATGGCACCTGCAATCATTATTATCATCAGCAAAACAATAACAAGAACACCTGTCTTTCCTTTGCTTTCTCTTCCGGGTGTTTTAAAAATTGGTTCTTCATCCTCTTTATCCTGTTTCAAAGGGGCAAGAGTTCCCAGTTTTGCATTCATTTGGTTGCCCTGCATAAAATCGTATGTACCCAGTTGATTTTTCTGTAATGTGCCAAGGCCAGGTATATGAAAAGGTTTACCAATATTTAAAAACTGGCGGGCAAGTATGCCATAAGATTCAAGATCGGAAGTAGCAAGTGGTTTTATTTTCCTGGTGTGCTGAACTATAAAATCTACGAGGCCTTCTTCCTGGTCAGCATGGGGATCATATTTAAAGTCAATAGAACCTGGTGGAAGTGCAGCATCTTTATCATTTTCGGAAGAAAGGGTTACTTGTGGAGAAACGGTAAAACTTCCAATATTCTGTAAACTTAAACTTTTGTTGTTGTACAAATATTGTGCAACCAGTTGTTCTACCTTCATAGAGAAATTATTGTGAGCGGCAAACCTACATTTTATTGCTAATATAGCCAAGCAAAGATGCAATTGCTGTAAATTTGCAGCATGTTATCTCCGGAGCAAAATCTATTTATTCATTATTGGGAAACAAATAGGGAAAGGTATAACAGCTTTGCAAGTAAATTTTTACGGGGTTTGCCATTTGCCATTATCTCTTTCGCACCCATATTATTATTCGTTGGGATGGTTTATTTGTTTTTTCCTGACTGGTATGGCAAGATATCTAACAGTTCCCCCGCAAGTTATTTTGTGGCCGTCATAGCAGTTTTAATTACCATACTTTTTTTTGCCTATTTCAGGATGCAGTTCAAATGGGAGATGAATGAACAATTATATCATGAACTTTTAATCAAACAGCAAAAAGAAAATGCAGCGAATTAACCAGTCTTTATATCTTCTAAAAAAACCTCTGAGCATAATGAATAAATTATCCTGGCTTTTGTTTTCTGTTATTTTACTTACATCATGTAAAAAAACTAAAAGTAATTGTGAGTACTCTGAATCCAATGCATCTGCTTCGCCGACAGAACGCACCTATATTGAAAATTATCTTGCATCAAACAACTTTGCAGCTTTTCAGCATACCAGCGGATTTTATTATAATATCACCAATGCAGGTACCAGCGCCAAACCAAGTATTTGTTCAGTGATCCGGGTAAAATATTCTGGCTATCTTTTTAATGGAACTTTGTTTGATTCTTATACAAGTTCCAGCGGCATCAGTTTCGTTTTAGGGCAACTAATTGTTGGCTGGCAGAAAGGATTGCCCCTGATTGGGTCGGCCGGAACCATCATTTTATATATACCGCCTTCCCTCGGGTATGGCCAGATTGACAGACGAGATGCCAATGGTGCTATTGTTATTCCGGCAAATTCTTATTTAAAGTTTGTTATAGAACTGATGGATGTGCAGTAAGCAGTAAATTCTTTCTGTAGTTAGAAATGCAGGATTTGCATCTTGCAAAAACAGGAAGAACATTTTATTAATATAGCTTTGGTAATTCTTATCAAAGTTTTTTTATTTTAAATAACCACATTGAGCCACGAAGCTATTTCCGTATTTGATATGTTCAAGATCGGTGTAGGACCCAGCAGTAGTCACACACTCGGGCCATGGCGTGCTGCACAAGCATTTACAAACTGGCTGGAAGAGAAAAACATGCTGCAGCAAGTAAACAGGATTGAAGTATTGCTCTATGGATCACTTGCTAAAACAGGTGTGGGACATGGAACTGATATTGCAGTGCAACTTGGCCTTAGTGGAGAGGACCCCGTTAGCTTCCCGGTTGAAAATATCAATGCAAGGATAGCCGATATAAAATCAATGAATAAACTTTTACTGGCAGGCCGGCATGAAGTGGAATTTAATCCCTCCGATGATATTGAATTCCTGGTGAGTGAATCACTTCCTTTTCATCCAAATGCATTAAGCTTTTTGGTTGAGTTAACAAACGGTGAAATGCTTTCTCAAACCTACTATTCGGTAGGCGGTGGTTTTGTACAACAGGAAGGCGTAGATAATGAAAATAAAAATAATGTGGTGTTACCGTTTCCTATAAATACGGCCAGCGAGTTGTTGCATTGGTGCAGAACAACAGGTCTTTCCATTTCAGAGATTGTGATGGAAAATGAAAATGCGTGGAGAAACGAAAAGGAAACAAGAACAGGGTTGCTTAATATCTGGGAAGTTATGAAAGCATGTATGTACCGGGGTTGCCATACAGAAGGTTATTTGCCTGGAGGGCTGGAAGTAAAACGCAGGGCATTTTCTTTGAATAAGAAATTGCTGAAAGAAACTTCATACAATGATTATAATAGCTGGATAACGGCGATTAAATCAGGCGGGTCGCAGTTTAATTATATACTTGATTGGGTAAGTTGTTTTGCATTGGCAGTGAATGAAGAAAATGCATCTTTTGGAAGAGTAGTTACGGCTCCAACTAATGGAGCTGCAGGTGTTATCCCGGCAGTGCTCCAGTATTTTATTTTATTTGCTTATGGCTCCGATAGCAACCAGGATGTGGATGATAAAATAATCCAGTTTATGCTTACGGCTGCAGAGATGGGCAGTATATTTAAAAAAGGTGCTACCATTTCCGCTGCGATGGGAGGTTGCCAGGCAGAAATAGGCGTGAGTAGTGCAATGGCTGCTGCTGCACTCACTGAATGTATGGGTGGCACACAACGACAGGCCATGATGGCTGCCGAAATTGCCATGGAGCACCACCTGGGTATGACATGCGACCCTATAGGCGGACTGGTGCAAATACCTTGTATAGAAAGAAATACTATGGGTGCCATAAAGGCCATAACTGCCTGCCAGCTTGCATTACAAAGCACTCCCGATTTTGCAAAG
>JBDSEE010000023.1:0-3983 GCA_039920245.1 Ferruginibacter sp. | reverse complement strand
CCATGTAGGGAAGCGTGTTCCAGCCTTCCACATCATCATACACACACATGCGTGGGAACCATTGTCCAATTTGATAAATGACACCATCTTTTGTATACTGCCTTCCAAAGCGGCCGGCGCCGTCAAGCGGTATATTAAAACTGAAATTTATTTTTATAGAGACCTTGCCGCCTTTTGGTTGCATCGGGGCATTTAAACGAACCTGCATCCTGGTATCGGAGACAATGGGTTGAACAGTATACATTTTTCCGCCCTGGATTATTGTTACATCTTTAATGTGATAACCTCCGTTAACTTTTCCCATAACAGCAAAATAGTCACCGGGATATTTTGTAGCCGTAACTGATCTAGACGATGATTCAAAAATATTTTGATCCAGCTGAAGCCATAGATACTCCAGTTGATCGGGACTGTTGTTGGTGTAGGCAATGGATACATCACCTGTAATGCTTGTGTCTTTTTCATTTAAGGTTGCATGTATAAAATAATCCGCTTTGTTTTGCCAATACATTGGGCCTGGTATCCCTTTTGCCGAACGGAATGTATTGCCTGCAGTTGGAGTAAATGATGGCGAATAAAAATCCCGTGGATTATATTTTGTAGTTTTATCTGTCTCTTGTGCAAATAAAAACCCGATACCAATTAATTGTAAACAGCAGAAGAAGAGTTTTTTCATCTATTTATTTTTGGAAATAAAAAAATTTTGATGTTTTTATTAAATGTAAGGTAAAATACTTTTAATATTTAACTCTTATTATTTCCTTCTCATCTGGTTTAATCAGGAAACTGGTCCATGGCATTACGCACAACGTGAGTTTGTGAAAAAACCGCCGTCCATCAATTATACACGCTATGTGAAAAGAGCAGATTACTGCATTGGTTTTGTGTGATTATAAATATGAATTTCCGCAGCTGTTAGTCTGCTCCGTGCGGCAGCCGTTGTTGAAAATCATTTCGAGGGTTGATGATTATCCACTATTCTTTTGCTATTACAACTTTTACCTGTTGCCGTAAAATCTAAAAAACGGTGGAGATTGGTGCGGAAAACCAACTACGGAAGAAGAACCCGTTATGTTTAGCTGCAGAGCAAATTATTTTATATCTCACAACAATTTACCAGGGCATTATAAATAAAAAAATCAAGTGGCTGCATAAAAATTTATTTATTTTAAAACAGCAGCCACTTGAATAAAATTTACATTTTGGCATCCATCTTTTTCTTCATAGGCATTCGCTTCATTTTTCCATTCATCATAACACAATCGCCATTTTTCAGCATCATTGTTTTCCCGTTTTTCATTTTCATGGTACCATCTGCCATTACCATAGTGCCGTTTGAGAGTGTCATGTCATGATCCATCATCATTGTTTTGCCATCTTTCATGTGCATCATTTTTCCGTCTTCCATCATCACACAATTTTTTGGCATAGCCATTTTAGTGTGCATTTTACCTTGCATTTTTTTATCCATTTTATCCTGTGCCATCGCAGGTATGGTGAATAAAAATGCAATTGCAATAATTAATAAACGTTTCATATAGATTTATTTGATTGGTGACTAATTTTTAAAAAAATCACTGGGCTTTGCCAGGAATCTTGCAATAATAATATCCTCTTATTTGTTGAGCTCATTTTTATCAAATCCTGTTAAACCCATAAAGGCTACCTGCACTGGAGTTTTTCCAGCTACAGAAGGAATGAAATAAGGAGAAGAAGGAATCTCTGTTAATGCCCCGTTGGTTGCATTTCTTTTGAATGTAGATATTGAGTGGCTTTTGAATGCTCCTGATACAAACAAATAACCATCAGCTTCATGCATGTCCTTTGTATCAACCAGCGGAACGCCGCGGCGAATAACATAATTTGGATTTAATGATACCGACAACAAATCATTTGCGCCAATATCAAAACTGCTTACCGCATTACTTGTAAAACTAGCAACATGCAACTTGCGTTTGTCAAGGCTAACCCATGTCCAGCAAGCTTCATCATTTCTATCACTTGTACCAAAGTTTTGAACTTTTACTGCAGTAGTTCCATCATGCACAGTAACACTGTTAGCTTCTTTTGAAGAGTGAAGATTGAAATTGGTTAAATAAACATACATGTCATTTGGGCTCCATGAAAGACCTATACTGCCAGAAATCCCGGTTTCCTGGAATAATCCTGTTTGAGACAAATTGCCCCCTGCAAAATTATAGATATATAATCTTCCGGGCTTTTGCAAAGTAAGGTCGGCGTCAGGAGCATCAAAATGTGGAATGCCCCATGTGGATACGGCTAACTTAGTTCCAGTTGAATTAAATTCTACAGTACATGGCCCGCCATAAGTACCATCGTTATAAGTGGCACCAATATTATGATAGCTCAACAAACCATTTGATTGGTTGAACGTAAACACAACAACGTTACGCAAAGTGGTTGTTACAACAGGAAAGCCAAAGGCCTGTGGCGGATCTTTTTGATAATTAGGATTGGCAAATTGATTTCCAACCAATATCCAATTGGTTCCATTAATAACTTTTGATGCAATTGATACTGCACGTACTCCCCTGGAATCTATATTATCCATACCTGGTGTAAGTGGATTTTGATCTACCTGTGATAAATGACCATTTGCTTTATTGATCTTAAAAACAGAAATGCTGCTGTTAACAGGATTGCCTCCGGCATTAACGGCTAACAAATAATCGCCTACAATTCTTAATGCCCATTCGTGATCAAAGTCTCCTTCTGCCGCATCGCCAAAACCCCCCGTTGAATAAGGCGAGTTATTTATTTCATTTACACTACCGTCATTATGCCTTGCTACAGCAATGATGGCATTGCCGTAAGTGGAGTTGGTACTGGTATAAATGTAACCTGTGTTATTGTTACCGTTCGCTTCATCCTCAATTTTTAAGCTCGCAAGCCCGTTCTCATTTGAAGAATTAATTTCTTTTTTACAAGAAATAAAAAGCATTGTCGCAAATGCAATTAAAAATACTTTTTTCATTTTTTTAAATTTTTTGGTGATTAAATTCGATTTTGTTTTTACGGTACAAAGAACAATCCATGCGGCCAAAATAACATCACGAAACCATCACGTTTGTGTACTAAAATAAAAACTCCGTTAAATCTTTATTTATATGAGGTCTTGAACAGGAAATAAAAACGGAGAACTATATTATAAAGAGAAAGTATAAACCTTTGCTGCACATACTATACAGAAGCAGGGTAAAGATGTGCAATTCTATACCCGTTACTTATAGTTATTAAATTGAAAGTGCAGGTTGTGGTTGGCCTGATGTTATTTCTTTTAAAAGGGATTATTCTCTATGCTACAACAGCACAATCTTTACTGCATGCTTATTAAAATCGTTATGATTCCGTGATACTTCCGCAATACTTTCTTATTTCCTTTGATAAAAAATATTTTATCAAATTAGAAAAAAAAATGAAGCACAAAAAATACACAATAAAGTAATGACAGGTACTAAAATGCAATAAGCAATTTTAGCGCATTCATTCTATTAAAAGGGTTTATTTAAAAATAACGTTACCCATTTTTATAGAAATATCAAAAACCATGATTCAACCTGAAAATAGTAATTTTATGCTTAGCTATGAAACCCCGGTTTTCAGTGGCCAAACAAATACTTTTAGTAAGATGAAAAATATATTGATGATAGAAGACGATGCAAACATTGTAGAACTGGTAGGCATTCATCTTACAGATATACACTGCACAACTACCACAGCAAATAATGGACAAACAGGCATTAAACTGGCCCTGCAAAAAACGTTCGACCTTATTATTCTCGATATCACCCTTCCAGATATTGATGGCATAGAGATCTGCAGAATATTAAGAGCAGAAAAAATCTCTACCCCTATTATTATGCTTACAGCAAGGTCGGAAGAAATTGATAAAATCATTGGGCTTGAAACCGGAGCCGATGATTACCTTACCAAACCATTTAGCATACGTGAATTTATTGCAC
>JBDSEE010000022.1:0-5148 GCA_039920245.1 Ferruginibacter sp. | reverse complement strand
GGGCGGGTGGTGGGTCGCCCTGTGCATCGCTGTTAGACAAATAAAACTGTGAAAAATCATTACTGTGAAAAATAATGGGCGGATCAATATATTGAGAACCGTATTGATAACCATCAGGTCGCAACGTCCACTTTGCTTCTCCGGGGCCTGCTATTCCACCGCTTGAGTTATTGATAACTGTCCAGCCCGGTGGCAGCCCTGTGCCGTTAAAGTTTTCATTTATTAGGCTTACCTGGCTTTTCACCGCAAAGCCATATAATAATAAAGTGAGGCATAAAGCCAGGTACAGTAACTTATTCATCTCAAGCTTGAACTTCTATTAATACAGGTACTATTTCTCTGTGATAATGCCTGTAAAGGGGAACAAGAAGCCTATAATCAATTATTATGCTAAAGCCAGTCCTTGTGAGCGTTGGGGGGCTAAAAGTTATCCAGACTATGGAAATATTCCTGCCCTGAAGGGTGGAATTAAATTGAATTCCCGTGAGCAGAGGTGGAATAATTTATGAAAGCAATTTTGGTGCAAAAAAAGATGGTAAGTAAATATTAAAGTTTGTACCTATGCCCGGCTTACTGTCGGAAGTGATCTTGCCAGAATGATTCTCTACTATTTTTTTTACAATCGCAAGGCCGATGCCTGTGCCTTTATATTTATCCTGGCCGTGAAGTCTTTGAAATATGTCAAAAATCTTTTTGCTAAATTTCGGTTCATAGCCAATCCCATTGTCGGAAACGCGGAGGTGATAATAACTTTTATCTGCTGCAAGGCACCCGTTTTTAAGATCCGTATTTTCCTGTATGCATTGATCAGCTTTTGCCTGTTTTCCTGTTAAAATAATGTGTGGGGGAATACCGGGTTTAGAAAATTTCAATGCATTTGTCAGAAGGTTTGTGAGTACCTGGCGAAACTGTGAAGCATTGATATAAACATCCCCTAAATCTTTAGCTTCTATAGTTGCTTTTTTTTCCAGGATGGTTTCAGAAAGTTCCCAGGTAACCTCATCTAATATTGTACTGAGGTTCACCTTTTCAAACAAGCGGTTGCTGGAACTTGTTTTAGAATATTCCAGTAGGTCATAGATCAATTTCTCCATTTGATTGGCAGAACTTTGGATGCGGTTAAAGGCATCTATACCCTTCGGGGATAAATTACCCAGTTCTGTTTTATTGATAAAGTCGGTAAAATACTGAATTTTACGAATGGGCTCCTGCAGATCGTGGCTGGATATATAATTAAAGGCAGCCAATTCTTTATTGGCACTTATTAATTCGCTGGCTTGTTTTTCATTCTCCGAAATTTGAAACACCAGGGCAATATTTGCAATTTTAGAAAGGTTTAATTCAGAAGCTCTTTTTTCCTTTTCCTCATTCTGGAAGGAAAGTTCAACATTAGCTATCACTAATTCTTCAGCTCTTTTTTCTTTTTCACCGTTTTGGAAAATAAGTTCAATATTGGCAATTTTCAACTCCGCTGATCTTTTTACTTTTTCACCATTCTGATAAACAAGTTCAAGATTAGCTATCACCAATTCTGCGGCCCTTTTTTCTTTTTCACTGTTTTGGAAAACTAGTTCAATATTGGCGATCTTTAATTCTGCAGCTCTTTTTTCTCTTTCACCATTCTGGAAAAGCAATTCTATGTTTGCAATATTTAATTCACTAGCCCTGTTTTGTTTTTCATTACTCTGGAAAACAAGTTCAAGATTGGCCACGCTCAATTCTGCAGCCCGTTTTTCCTTTTCTATATTTTGATACTTAAGTTCTACATTGGCTATCAATAATTCAGCTGCTCTTTTTTCTTTTTCATCATTCTCGAAAAGGCGTTCTATGTTGGCGACATTTAATTCATCTGCTCTTAAATTCTTTTCAAGTTTTAGATTTTCCAATTCAAGTTTGTGAGCCGCCACTAAAGCAGCTGTACGTATCTGCACCTGTTCTTCAAGTTCTTTAAGAAACACTTCGTTATGCTTATTTTCATAAGGTGTTTCTTCAGGCAGACGGCTCGCATTAGATGACCTTGAAATATGCATGTGTAAGTTTTCGCTTAATGCTGCAATTTCGTGTCCATTATCCGCAATTACTCAATTTGTATTTTACTCAGCGTTTACCTTTATTTTTGATCAGAGATTTCTTCTGCTTATCAGGCTATTAGGTCCTTTCCTCATTAAAATTTATTTATAGCGTAGTTAACAGTCACTAGTGGCATTCTATGTTCCACTAGTTTTATATCATTAAGTTTGGGAACTGTCCCGTATCGAGAATCCGATATTAAGGCAATGAAATATCCTTCACCCGAAACCTTTGTCACGCTGTTAGCATTCAAGAAAACTTTTCCCCAAAACAAGAAAAAAAGTAATCTTATATAATCCTGCGGACAGATTTTTATTCTTATTATCCGTAAACCTAAGGTTAGAAAAATTGGCATAGCTTTTCCATTAATGATAAAAAATATTTATAACCTTAAAAATAAAAATCGTGGCAACAAAAACAAAAAAAGCTCCCACAAAATCTTCAAAAGTTCCTGCAAAAGCTGATGCTGCAGGTGATTTGAAGAAACTTCTTGAAGATGAAATAAAAGATATTTACTGGGCAGAAAAAGCACTTACGAAGGCTCTACCAAAAATGGCTAAAAATGCCACTGCTCCAGAATTAAAAAAAGCTATTACCGATCATCTTGCACAAACTCTCCAACATGTAAAGCGTCTTGAAGATTGCTTTGCAGCTTTAGGCAAAAAAGTCCAGGCAAAAAAATGTGATGCTATGGCCGGAATATTAGAAGAAGCCAATGGCATTCTTGAAGAGACCAAACCAGGTGCCGTGAGGGATGCGGGCATTATAGCTGCATCGCAGAAAGCAGAGCATTATGAAATTGCCACTTATGGTACGATGGCAGCATGGGCAAAAGTGCTGGAGGAGAAGGATTGTTTAAAACTTTTTTTACAAACACTGGGCGAAGAAAAAGCTGCTGATGAATTGCTTACAAGCATTGCAGATACCAACCTGAATACGGAAGCAATGAAGTAAATAAGATAAATTTTATTGTTTAATCGGGCCGGGATGTATGTTCCGGCTCGTTATTTTTCTGCTGCTACTGTAGCGTTTCTGGCGTTAAAAATGCTTTATAATTAAGGCAAATAAAAACATTCTACCCATAAAAATTTAATATGTCAACATCCACCAAACCAAAAAGTGATTTTTTCGGAAAACTTGCAAATAAAGTTACTATGTTAACGGGCAGCACTTATGCCATCTTACTTGCATTTGGTACTGTGATCGTATGGCTGATATGCGGGCCTATTTTTCACTACTCAGAACAATGGCAGCTCATAATCAATACGGGTACCACTATCGTGACTTTCCTGATGGTCTTCTTAATTCAAAAATCACAAAACAAAGATTCGCTCGCCATACAACTTAAACTTAATGAACTTGTTGCTGCGCATGAATTTGCCAGCAACCGGCTCGTAAACGTAGAAAATATGACAGAAGAAGAGCTGAAGGTGATACAGAAATACTATGGTAAACTCAGTGACTTTACGAAGAATGAAGGGAACCTTCAGCAATCCCATTCCATCGACGAGGCACATGACAAACATGACCTAAAAAAGCAGATGGAAAAGGAGATACATGACAGGTTTGATGGTGCCTCTTAGACATATTAAATGTCTTTTAAGAAAAGTAATGCCATATACGGGGCATGACTTTTGAAACATTAAAGCCAAACTAAAAAACCAGCTATGTCTAAAAATATTACTTACTTAATTTTTCTTAGTTTTCTTTTTATCGTTACTAATGCCTGCCATTCCAGCCGGACTATGACAGTAGAAGCGGGTTGGGACCTGCTAGGGGAAAGAACTGTAAACTTTGCCAGGGATGTAGATGAACTTCCTATAAATAGCACGGTGAGATATACAGCGTTGCGCTTTAAAGTAGAGCGAAGAGAAGTAAAAATAAATGACCTTACAATTATTTATGCCAACCTGGATAAAATGAAACCGTCAATAGATGAGATCGTACCTGCAGACCAATTCAGCAAGGTTATAGAACTTGGACCAGAAGGAAAAGATATCCGTTCCATCGAATTTCGTTATCGTACAACGGGTAATGTATTAAAAGGTAGGGCTACTGTTCTTGTATTTGGACGTAGATATACAACTGGTTATTGATGCATCGGTTTGCAGGTTCTATCCAGCAATATTGATTGCATATTTGAGTTTGTGTAAACGGTTCAGGATATTTGTTTAGATAAAAATGCTTTTACATTTTTAGCTTTGTTTCCCACTTCTATTACAGCTTTTTTTAATTCTGTAGCGGTTACACCTAGTTTCTCAGACCAATCTTTCACTTCATATTCTTCCATTAAGCTGATCCTGTCTTCTTCATGTATTTCGTTGTTGTTAATGCTCTCTGCCATTGTATCTTTTTTTAGTTTCAATTTTATATTTGATATGCCTAAAACCAAGTCCCATTTTTATATCATTAATAAGCAGGCTTTTTACTGCTGTCCCAATAATCCATTATCTTCTTTAGAAGGGTTTTCCATTCTTCAATAGAAGGGGGTTTGATAAAAAGACCCTGTACATTATCTTCATAATTTTCCCATAATGTTTTATTTTCTCCGCCAGTAGTAAGGAAGATAAAGGGGATGCATTTGGACCTTAGATCCGGGTCATTGAGTATTTTTTTCTTCAGGTCGAAGCCATTCATCCCATTCATATTAATATCGGAAAATATTATAGATGGAAATACTTCTTTTTTGCTTATGAATTCAAAAGCATCCTGGGCGCTGAAAAAGTCCATGATGTCATTCATTATCCCAAGCTCATTCAATACTGATCGGTAAATATGATGATCATCAATATCATCGTCAACAATAAATATGGTCCCCATGTTTTTTTTTTGGCTTCAGGATTCTTTTTTAAAATTACCCCGGTAAAGCAAGTAAATCAATCCACATGCCATAATAGGAATAGGCCAGCTGATGCCAATTATGCCTTGTTAAGTTTTTGGCCAGATTATTTGAGGCTCTGCTGTTGCTAACCTTGGTAGTTGGGCTCTACACATTTTGTATCTCGGGAATATAAATATCAAATGTGGCCCCTTTGTTCAAAGCAGCCGTAGCGGTCGCTTTTAAATTTGAAGTATAAA
>JBDSEE010000021.1:0-13605 GCA_039920245.1 Ferruginibacter sp. | reverse complement strand
TCTTTGGTAGTAAGGACCGTATAAAGCACCGCAGCAAAAAAGAAAAACGCCCCGATATAAAATGAATATTTCACATTGTCTGCAATCTCACCCTTAGCTCCAATATTTTTTACATCACCCAAATTCTTCAGTAACCAGGGAAGGGCCGACGCAATGCTTCCGCCCAGGCCGATCATCAAACTTTGCATAACAAAACCTTTGTTTATCTGGCTATCAGGCAGTTTATCTGTTACAAAAGCACGAAATGGTTCCATGGCCACATTACCAAAAACATCCAGCACCCATAACAACCCTGCGGCCATCCATAAAGTACTGCTGTGTGGCATAGCGATCAATGCGATTGAACTAAGTAAAGCTCCTATGAAAAAATAAGGCCGCCTGCGCCCAAATTTTGGGTGCCAAGTCCTGTCACTCAGGTAGCCAATAATGGGTTGTACAAGAAGGCCAGTAAGGGGTGCGGCTAAGAAAAGGTATGGAATTTTGTCAGCATTGGCACCGAGATTACTGTAAATAACGCCCATGTTGGCACGCTGTAAATCCCATCCAAACTGGATACCAAGAAATCCTACACTCATGTTTATAATCTGTGCTACAGTAAGCCTGGGCTTTGAATTGGTAGGTAATTCCTGCATGGCAATCGTTTATGGCTTTAATGTGTATAGTCTACACAATATTTAAATGTACATAAAAAAATCATCTTGTAATTAAACAGTAAATAAATTGTTTACTTAACCAAGTTTTAGCCTTCATAAGCTACATTTGAATATGAAAATGCTAAAACTAATTTCTCTTTTTTCTTTTTCTTTTTTACTGGCAGGAGCCCAAACTTTTACACCTGTAGAAATACAGCGATGGAAACAGCAAGCAACACAGGTAACTATTAGCAGGGACAAATGGGGTATTCCACATATTTATGGTAAGACCGATGCTGATGCCGTATTTGGATTGATGTACGCACAATGCGAAGATGATTTTGCCCGTGTGGAAATGAATTACATTGAAAAACTGGGACGCACTGCCGAAATAAAAGGAGCTAATGCTTTGTATGCGGATATGCAAATGCGAATGCTGATAGATTCAGTAGCAGCTGTTCAGGATTATACAAAGAGTCCTGTATGGCTTAAAAAGCTTCTAAATGCTTTTGCTGATGGAATAAATTTTTACATCTACAAAAATGCCAATGTAAAGCCCGCATTACTTAAAAGGTTTAAACCCTGGTATCCTTTATTATGGACCGATGGCAGCATTGGCGCTATTAACACAGCCGGCGTTACGGAAACAGAATTTAAGAATTTCTATTCAGAAAATAAAGTTGCATACCAACCGCCTGCTTTTAGTGAACCAGTTTCTACCGGTTCAAACGGATTTGCATTTTCGCCATCTATAAGCGCCAATGGCCATGCGATGCTTTATATAAATCCCCATGTTACTTTTTATTTCAGGCCTGAAGTGCATATGGTGAGTGAAGAGGGACTGAATGCATATGGAGCAGTTACCTGGGGACAGTTTTTTGTTTACCAGGGCTTCAATGAATTTTGCGGGTGGATGCATACAAGCAGTGAGGCAGATGTTGCGGATCTATACAGGGAAGATGTAACAAACAAAACTTATCGCTACGAAAGGCAACAAAAGCCTTTAATCGAAAAGAAATATGATTTGTATTATAAAACTGAATCGGGCATACAACGAAAAAGTTTAAAAGGATATTTTACTCATCATGGACCGGTAGTAGCTTCCAGGAATAACGAATGGCTTTCCTTAAAAGCAAATAACCGTTCGCTTAAAGGAATGATACAATGCTGGCAGCGTACAAAAGCAAAAAGCTTTAATGAATTTAAAAAAACCATGGAGTTATTAAGCAATACGAGTAATAATACTGTATATGCAGATGCTGCCGGAAATATTGCTTACTGGCATGGCAATTTTATGCCTTATCGTGACACCAGTTACGACTGGAGCAAGCCTGTAGATGGTACTACTAAAAAAACAGAATGGCTTGCCACCTGGAACATTGAAGCACTCGTTTATATTTATAATCCACCAAATGGCTGGATACAAAATTGTAATTCAACCCCGTTTACCGTAAGCGGAAATTACAGTCCTAGCAGGAACGCATACCCCAGTTATATGGCGCCCGATGCGGAAAATTTTCGTGGCCTGAATGCGGTGAGGGTATTATCAAATAAAAAGAAGTATGGCCTTGATGATGTGATATCTGCTGGGTACGACAAGCACCTTATTGCTTTTGATTCTTTGCTTCGCCCTTTGTTGAAAGCTTATTATGCAACTCCGGAGTTTCGTACTGACAGTTCGTTCAATATTGCCATTGGATTATTAGATAGCTGGGATAGAAATGCAGATGAAAATTCAGTAGCACTAACATTGGCCATTCATTGGGCAGAGAAATTACTTCCTGCTATTATGCGAATACCTAAAACCAAAGTGCAGGATGGACTTGTAGAACAAACATCAGCCTTCATAAGACAGGCGACTCCGGCACAATTATTAAAACCTTTACAAGAAGTTCTTGACACACTTTTACACAGGTATGGAAAATGGAATATAAGCTGGGGAAGCATTAACCGTTTTCAACGTATTTCTAATGAAAGCGAATTACAGTTTGATGACGCAAAATTAAGCATACCAATTCCATTTGCGTCAGCTACCTGGGGCATGTTGCCGTCGTACACAAGCAGATTATTTCCAAACACAAAAAACAGGTATGGTGTACATGGAAACAGTTTTATTTGTGCAGTGGAGTTTGGAAAGAGAATAAAAGCAAAATCTTTATTGGCAGGCGGAGAAAGTGGTCATCCGGCTTCACCTTATTTTTTTAACCAGGGAAATATGTATGCAAAAGGACAATTTAAAGATGTACTTTTTTACAAAGATGATATCATGAAGGCAGCTGTAAAAACGTACAAACCTGGCGAATAAAAAATGAACTCTTTTTCCCGAGTAAACTTTTAAACAAAATATTTTACATGATATGCTGCAGATCGCATTATATTTTTTTTAGTATCCATATCACAGATAAGTTGATTTCGGTTATAAAGCGATAACTGAAAAATATTGCCAGACGTTTTTTGCAACTGCTGCAATTGAGCAAGACAAACATAACTACGGCTGAAAATGCTTATAGATAAAATAGACAGGAATTGCCGGGCGCATTTTTTATTTTTTGTAAGGGAATAAATATCTTGATAGGCTTGCAGCATTTTTTCTGTGAAAAAATGCTCGAGTTCTCCCATGTCTGTATAAAACATTGGTAAAGTTTTTATGCCTGCTTCCCGGTCTTTGTAAATGTCGAAAACATCATTGCTCAATTGCATTAAACCGCCTAGTGTATATAAGATATCTTTTTCTCTTGATGAAGCTGGAGGATCAATCGCTGAGCGATAAAACAGTACGGAGTTACCTCCTTTGGATAGAGTTATTTCCCAGGTTTGCTCTAAGGATAAATTACTGTCTTGTTGTGATTTGCTTTTTACCTGGTCTTTATAGATAGCTAAAGAGCAATCTTTAATAAGATCAGGATTGTCACTAAGTTCAAGCATCTTCCTGTAAAAAAAATCGAACAAGACTTCATTTGATTTTCCGGAATGCTGCTCGTGTGAAATTTCAATTTTTTTTAGAATATCAATATCATCAAGGTATTTCTCATCAAAGAAATCATCAAACAATCCAGTAGCTGCACCCTGGCAGGTACTTATCCATCTTTCTGTTTCCGACAATTTTCTACCCTCCAATACGCAAAAAGCATTTGCAAGAATGGCGGGAACTGCAAGGCCGTAGTATTTATTTATTTTGTCAAAATCCTTTTCCGACAATGACCCATCATTTGTTTCCCTGGCCATCAACATCAATGGATGAATATTATCTTTTAGAAATCTTTGTTGCTGCTTTATATTTCGTATTATTTTTATCAAAACATGGGGCAGAGAGAAAATACTGATCAATCTTTTCATAACGGTTTATCTCTAATCAGCATAAAAATCTTCCAACGCAGAAAAATAGATATCATTCCATCCGGCAACAATATCGTTATAAGCTTCATCCGGAATATTTACATGTCTTAATTCAACTGAGCATCCTTGCTTATGCGGATGTAATTTGATCGTAACAATGGACTCCTTTTCACTATCACCAAAATACCATTGCTGCGCAATCATTTTATCTTTTTCAAACGAAATATTTTTACCTGCAATACTTCCATCCCAAAGCGAAAATTCTGTATCCGGCTCTGCACTCATTTCTGCTTTTTCTCCTGTCCATAATTGTATAGTTGCCGGATTTGTCAGGGCGGCGAATACCGTTTCAGGAGATGCTTTTAATATGTAATAATTTTTAAAGTCTTTCATATTTTTAACTTGCGGTCATATATTAATTAACATTTTAAAAAAAGGCAGATTAGTATTTTTGCTAAGCATCCAAATTTAAAATCTATGCAAAATAATCAACTAAAGCCATTCCTTATATTCTTTACTTTCCTGTTATCTGCATTCAGTCTTCAAGCACAGTATAAGAAGTTTTCCCTTAGTGCAAAGGGTGATACAATTAATATAATAAATCAAAAAGCGGAAAAACAAGGAAAGTGGGTAATTAATGTTCCTGAATTGAGGGGAGAGCCGGGTTATGAAGAAGAAGGTATCTTTAAAAAAGGTGTGAAAGATGGCGTTTGGCGGCAATATAGTCTTCAGGGGGATATCATAGCAGTAGAGAATTGGAAGAATGGTGGTAAAGACGGGTTGCAGCAATATTTTACCTACCTGGGCGATCTTGTATTGGAGGAGAACTGGAGAGGCTACGACCCGGATGCACCGTACGATACAATACCCATTTACGGTACGGGAAGTGGTGAAATCATTGATTATAAGATTGTGAAGGCTGAACAATACAGTGTAAAAAATGGAGAATGGCGCTATTACGAACCCGGCACAGGACGACTTATTAAGAAAGAACAGTGGGAAAGAAATAATCTAGTAGTTCCAGGAGTCAATAAAGCCACAGTGGCAATTGTAACAAATGCCCCTGCAAAAAAACCTGAAAAGACAGCACAAATGCTGGAATGGGAAAAGAAAAACAAGGGAAAAAAGAAAGTAGTCAGGGATGGTAGGACAGGTTTATAATCTATAATTATTCTATTATCTTATTAATAAAAGAATAAAGGCTGCCAATATTGGCAGCCTTTGAAATAATTAAGTTTAATATCTTAATTGACAACAGTAAGTTTCTTCACTACAACATCTCCGGATGCTTTATTGACAATCCTAATGAGATAAACTCCTTTTTGTAGATTATTTATTTCAGTACTATTAGTATTTACAAGTGTAATAGTTTTAATAACTCTTCCTGCATTATCAAGCACCTGGATATCGTTATTTTCTGTTGCATCCGTAATGGTAATTTTAGCGCTACCGCTTGTTGGGTTAGGGAAGATGGTAAACTCAGAATCGGCTGAAGTTCCCTTAATGGCCCTGGTTTCACTGTTTGTATACTTACCATCAAAATCAACAAATTTTATCCTGTATTCACTAACAGATTTGCTGTTATTAATGTCAGTAAAAGTATATGTACTACCATTGCTATTATTTGTGGCAGCTACTACACCTACATCAACAAAGTCATTGCCTTGTCTTTTCTGAATAACAAATTCTTTTGCATTTTGCTCAGATTCAGTTTTCCAGCTTAGCATAACATTGGTATTGCTTCTTTTTACATTAAATGCCGATAATTTAATGGGTAGAGGGCCGCCTTCTATTGTAATTGTTGTACCGCATGAACCGCCCTGGCAACTACCATTACTGGCAGTATACCTTGTAATTACATAAGTAATGGTTGCACTACAAGGAACAGTAAATGAAGGCGATTCGTAATAGCTAGAAGTAGATCTCTTGGGAACAATATAACATTCGTCTACAAGGAGTGTTCCCGTAACAGTACCAAGATATACCTGGATACGAAGCCCTTTTTGTGAACCAAGATCATTTGATGCATTTACATAAACTTTAGTAGTACAGCTAGTTCCTACTTGTGTAACGGTAGTAAAACCGTGACTTAAAATGTTTGGGCATGGATTGTTTTGAGCCATTGCCAATAAGAATACGACTTGTACTCCCAGAAAAAGAATAATTTTTTTCATGATAAATGAGGTTTGTAATAATGAATAATAATGCCTGGGATAAGTTGGAAATGGCCAATTCAAAAATGAGATTTACTGAAAAATCATCTTTAAAAACATAGTGATATTGGCTGGATTGGATGTGGAAAGTAAGTTGAAGAAACTCCTTTCTGTAGTGCTGTGCTTGTAAAAGTATACAAAGTATTTATAAAATCAAATTATTTTATTTTTTTAAATACAGTTATTTGGAACGCACAAAAAAAAGGCCGCCCTTTTGGGACAGCCTTTAAAAGTTTCTTTTTTAAATATTAGTTTATAACAGTTAGTTTTTTAGTAAGGGTCTCACCTGTACTCTTATTTACAATCCGGATCATATACATGCCTTTTTGTAAGTTAGGAAGTTCAACGGTGTTTGCATTGTTCATTGATACATTCTTAAGGATTCTACCAGAATTATCAACAAGTTGAACATCTGTTGGCTCAGAAATATCCGCTACAGTCACTTTTGCATTTCCCGTACTCGGGTTAGGGAAAACTGTAAAGTCAGATACCGTACCACTTCCTTTTACAGTTCTAATATCGCTGTTTGCAAATGCTGCATCAAAATCAACCATTTTCAGGCGGTACTGGCTAATTGCTTTCGTTGTGTTATTATCAACATAAGAATAGCTGCTACCGTTTGCACTATTCTTTGAAGGAATAGTTGCAATGTCAACCCAGTCAGAACCATTTGAACTTCTTTGGATGATGTATTCTTTCGAATTTGTTTCATTCTCAGACTTCCAGGTTATTGCTACGCTGGTATTTTTGCGATTAGCATAAAAAGAAGAAAGCGTTACCGGAGCAGGACCGCCACCAGCTACCTGGCAAACATTAGATCCATAAACAACACCTGAATGGAAATAAATGGTTAAAAAACCAGTAGGAGCAATATTGGTTGACGTAACACAATATATAACCTGCTTTACAGAACCGCTACAGTCTATTACTCCAGGAGCAAACGTTGCATTGATTAATACTCCGCTCTGGTAAACTGAATCAATAACCAAGGCTTCAGTAGGACAAACACTGTAAGTCAAAGTAAGTTTTGCAATTGGGCATCCGCCGCCAGCACCATTGCTTCTTTTAAATGAAGTGGGACAAGGAGCAGTAGTAGCAGTTTGGGAAATAGCAATCGAGGTAATAGCTAATGTAGCTAAAAAAAGTGTAATTTTTTTCATAATAAATGAGGTTTGTAGAGTTAAACAATAAATAAATAAAATCTCCCTGGGATATTATGGAAATGGTACACTATAAAACGTACATACTAATGCGATGCACTTTTAAAGAGATAGATATATTGGTTGGATTGGATTGCTTGTCAGCAATAAAGCCTAAGAGGTGTAAGGCTTGCTGTGGTTTCAGGATGTAAAAGTAGTCAAGATTTTTGAATTGCCAAACTTTTTATTAAAAAAAGACAAAAAAATATTTGAACAATTATCTTTAGTACGATCAATCTTCTTCTAGTTCTTCTTTCAGTTCGTTTGATATATTCACTAATACTTTATCTATACGCTGGCCATCCATATCAAGTATCTCAAATTTAAATTCCCGCCATTCAAATTTTTCACCTGTCACCGGTATATGCTCAAGTTCATGTAATACAAATCCTGCAAGTGTATCAAAATCCCGTTCATCTTCACCCATCCAGTCTGCACGTTCAAAATAACTAAGAAAATCGTAGAAATGTATCTGGGCATCTACTAAGAAAGTTCCGTCTTCTCTTTCTATTATTTCATATTCATCCTGCCCACTCTGCGGAACATCTCCCACAATAGCTTCCATTATGTCATTTAAAGTGATCAGGCCTTCCAGCGTTCCATATTCACTCACAATAAAACAGCTATGAATTTTGGTTGACTTGAATTTTTCCAATAATTGATATGCCTTATTATTTTCAGGAACAAATAAGGCAGGTTTCAATAGTTGATGCAAAGAAGTTTCAGGTGGCACTGTAAGCAAGTCTTTAACGTATACCAATCCTTTAATATCATCTATTGATCCTTCACATACAGGGAATGTACTAAACACTAAAGCGTCTTTTCGCTCCTTAATTGTATCAATGGTATCGTTTATGTCAAACCAGATTATATCGGTCCGGTGAGTCATTAATGATGTAATATTCCTGTCTCCCAAGTGAAAAACCCTTTCAATGATCTCCTTTTCACCTTCATCAATGGCGCCACTATCACTACCTTCCGTAATCATTGCTTTTATTTCCTCCTCTGTTACTGCATTATCGCTAGCTGTTTTTATCTTAAATAATTTGAAAATGCCATTACTAACAAGTGACAATAACCAAACAATAGGATGAGTAATAACAGACAGCATATTTATTGGTGCAGCAGCAAGACGGGAAATCTTTTCAGCTCTCATCATACCAATTCTCTTTGGTATTAATTCTCCAAATATGATGGACAGAAATGTAACTACAATTACAACAAGAATTGTAGAAACGGTTGCAGCATAGGGTTGGAGAAAGGAAATTTTTTCAAGTCCAGGTTGTATGTATTTACCAAACTTGTCTGCAGAATATACACCCGTTAATATGGAAATCAGGGTAATTCCAATCTGGGCTGTAGATAAAAACTTTTCAGGATTTTCTGCAAGGTCTAGAGCTGCTTTGGCTTTTCCATCACCTTTATTACTAAGAGATTCAAGTCGGGACTTTCTAACACTTACAAGTGCTATCTCTGTCATAACAAAAAGACCGTTCACTATAATCAGGAGGAATAAAACGAAAATTTCCATTTTTTAAAATTGCTTTCTCAGGCTAACAAATATTTTTTATTAAATATATAAGCTGACAAATATCCGAAAACAATACCAACTAATGCGCCACTAATTACATCCAAAGGGTAATGAACACCCACATACACCTGTGCATAAATAACAATAAATGCCCAAATAAAAAATAGTTTGGCCCAATTACCCACGTGGTTTTTCAATGTCATATAGAAAAATACAGCTAACGCAAAATGATTGCATGCATGTGAGGAAGTAAAACTCGAGCTCTGGGGTTTATAGCTTAATAATAGTCTTGCAGGGGGAACCAGGTTATTATCATTGCACGGGCGCAACCTGAAAATGTTTTCTTTTATAAGATCACTACTTATAAAATTTGTCAATATCACCATCACTCCTGCAAAACATGCCCACCAGAAAACATTCTTTTTAAAATTTGATAATACCAGGACAAACAGAAACAAATATAAGGGAACCCAGAAATTAGCATGCCTTAGCAACGGCATCCATGAATCGAAAAATAAATTATGCCACTTGTTATTGATCAGGAAAAAAAAATCTTTGTCAAACTGGATTATTGGCCGCATGGGGTTTAAATATTTTCAAAATTAATTAAACTAACTTAGCCGTTTGTTTTAATAATTATGGGTATCTCTGCCAAATTCCCAAAACGCCTTCAATGGCTGTTTTCCATCTTAATCTTTTTGTTATTGCTGATGATGCTTTATAGGATCATCTTTTTTTATCATTTCCGCTCAGCGCATAGACCCCTAAGTGGAAGTACACTAATTCTTGGGTTGAGATATGATGCCAGGATCGCCGGAATATTTGGTCTTTTAATCCTCATCTTAAGTAGTTTTAAAAATCTCAACCCTTTCATTAATTTAAAATCCCGTTTTTTCTGGAATACATTTATTACCATATGCCTAGGGATAGTCATCATTTTTTATGCTACCGATTATTATTATTTTGATTACCTCCAACAACGCCTCAACGCCTCTGTAATAAATTTTTTACATGATACTGCCATCTCTTTCGGGATGATGTGGCAAACATACCCTATCCTAACAATCGTCATCTCAATTGTAATTACGCTTTTTGTTGTATATAAACTTCACAACCGGTTTTTACTAAAACTGGAAAAGAGTCAACTGGTTACCCAAAGGAAATATGCAAAAGGTTATTTTCTTTTTACTGCATTGCTTTTTGCAATTTTGATATTTGGAAAATTAGGTCAGTATCCGTTAAGGTGGAGTGATGCATTTAGCCTTGCAGATGATTTTAAAGCAAACACTGCTCTTAATCCTTTTCAAAGTTTCTTCAGCAGCTTACAATTTAAAAATTCGGGTTACGATCTGGAAAAGGTAAAAAAACATTATACTCTTATGGCAGATTATCTTGGGGTTCACAACAAGGATAGTGTGTCCTTAAATTATAAAAGGGAATATAGTTTCAATGATAGTTTTGTAAATAAACCAAATATTGTTGTAGTTATCTGCGAAAGTTTTAGTGCCTACAAAAGTTCCATGTTTGGCAATAGACTCAACCCTACTCCATTCTTCAATAAACTGTGTAACGAAGGTGTTTTTTTTGAAAGATGTTTTACTCCTGCCTTTGGAACAGCTAGAGGCGTATGGGCTACTATAACAGGGATACCGGATGTGGAGAGCCCTAAAACAGCCAGCCGCAACCCGGCTGCCGTGGACCAGCACACGATCATGAATGACTTTAAAAACTATGATAAATTTTATTTCCTGGGCGGCAGTACTACCTGGGCCAATATTCGTGGCCTGCTCAAAAACAATATTGAAGGACTTAAGATATTTGAACAAGAAAATTTTGAGGCGGCAAAAGTTGATGTGTGGGGTATCAGCGATAAAAATCTTTTCCTGGAAGCAAATAAAATATTAGCCAAACAACAAAAACCATTTTTTTCTATCATTCAAACAGCCGACAATCACCGGCCCTACACCATACCTTCTGAAGACCTGAATGAATTTAAAAAATTGGATTACCCATCAGATACTATTAAAAAATATGGCTTCAGAAGTTTAGATGAATTCAATGCTTTCAGGTATACAGATTTTTGTTACCAAAAATTTATAGAAGCTGCCTCAAAAGAAAAATATTTTGATAATACCATCTTCGTTTTTGTAGGAGATCATGGCCTTCGGGGTGATGCAGGTGAAATGTTTCCGACTAGTTTTACTAAACAGGGCATATTGGCAGAGCATGTCCCCCTTCTCTTTTATTCACCCAAACTATTGGCTACAAAAAAGATCAGGAAAGTGAGTTCACAATTAGACATAATGCCTTCTCTTGCTAGCATTACTAAGCAACCTTATTTAAACAATAGCTTTGGAAGAAACCTGTTTGACAGTATGGATACTAAACCCCGTTTTGCATTTATTGCTGATCCCGATCTTCTGACGATTGGATTGGTCAGTGACCAATATTATTTTGTTCAAAATTTAAAAACGAACAAGCAGGATTTTGTTTCGGTAATCAATAACGATCCAGTAAGCAAAGACATCCATAACGATAGTGTTCGAAAAAATATGCAGGAACTTACAGAGGCCTGGTACGAAACAGCAAAATACCTGATGCTCTTTAATAAAAAGAAAAAAACAATGTAACATGCGAACCGGACTGTCTGAGATATTTAATTTTACCGCTCACTTATATTAATGGTTACACTAATAAAATTACGGGTACCTAAAACCATTCAATGGCTGGTTAAATTATTTTTTATTTACCTCTTTATTTTTACAGCATTCAGGGTGGCAACTGTGATCTGTTTTAAACCAAAAGCAACAAGTGTATGGGAACTTGGACCTTCATTTTGGTTAGGTTTAAAATATGACCTGCGCTGGATTGCCTTTATTCTTTTTCCCATTGCAATATTTTCTTTGTATCCCCGCTTCTCCCCATTCTATAGTCAACGATTAAAAAAATTGTGGACCATTTACCTGGGCATTTTAACCTTACTGGTGTTATTTTTTTATGGTGCTGACTTTGGCCAATTTGCATACATAAATGCCAGGCTTAATGCTGATGCACTCATCTTTGCTGAAGACCCACAGGAAAGCCTGCAAATGGTGTGGCAAAGCTATCCAGTAGTTTGGATATTGATCGGGCTTGCAGGCGCTGTGTTGATGATGACATGGATGTTCAGGCGAACACATGTGGGTATAGAAGGACGCAATATGCATGTTCATAAATTCACTTACCGCAAACGCTGGCATCTGGCTGCATTACTTATACTTGGCTGGTTTATGTATGGATTCTTTACTATATGGCCGCTGAATTTTTTTAAGGCCTTCAGCCTGAATGATGAATTTCAAAGTAACCTGGCCTTAAATCCTTTACAAAATTTTTTTACAACCCTACGTTTCCGTGACCCGGATTATAACACGGATGCAAAATCATATTATGCTGTGATGTCAGATTTTCTCGGCCTGGATGATAATACTAAAATGCAACGAACCTATAAGCGATTTTCACACGGCAATAGCAAGGCCCTGGAAAGCCAACCTAATATAGTATTGGTGATCTGCGAAAGTTTTAGCATGTATAAAAGCAGCATGAGTGGCAATCCGTTAAATAGCACGCCTTACTTCCATAATTTATGCCGGAATGGGATTTTTTTTGAACGTTGCTTCACACCCACCTTTGGCACTGCACGAGGTGTTTTTGCTACGCTTACCGGCATACCAGATGTTCAGCTAAGCAAGTTTGCTACAAGGAACGAAGCTTCCATAAAACAGCGAACTATTATCAATGATTTTGAAGGCTACAACAAATATTATTTTATTGGTGGCAGAAGCCAGTTCAATAATTTTTTCGGCCTTGTAAAAAATATTAAGGATGTAAATATTTATGAAGAAGGCAGGTATGCTTCCAAAAAATTAAATGTGTGGGGCATCAGCGATAAAGATCTTTTCCTGGAAGCAAATACCGTTCTATCCAAACAGCAAAAACCTTTTTTCGCCATCATACAAACTGCAGACAATCATCGCCCATTCAATATCCCCGCAGAAGATAATGATTTTGAACAAAAGATCATAGCAGATGAAGATTTAAAGAAATATGGATTTGAATCGTTGAAGGAATATAATGCTTTTGGTTATGTGGATTATTGTATAAAGAAGTTTATAGAAACGGCAAAAAAAGAAAACTATTTTGAAAATACCATTTTTGTATTTGTAGGCGATCATGGGGTAGAAGGTAATGCAACTTCCATTTATCCAGATGCATGGACAGAACAACGGTTAAGCGACGAGCATGTGCCGCTGTTGTTTTATGCTCCTTCGCTTTTTTTACCGCAATGGCGCAAAGAAGCAGTTTCACAAATTGATGTATTACCAACTATCGCAGGCATGCTGCAGCAACCATATACAAACTACACCCTTGGCAGGGACCTGCTAGACTCTTGTGCTAAAGAACCTGCAGCATTTATCATTTATCATGCACCAGGATGGATCGGCGTGGTAAATAATCAATTCTTTTATAGGAAAAATATCCGTATCAAAAAAGATGAACTGGTAAATGTTGGACCCGGAAAAATATCTCTTACCAAAGCGCAGGAAGATTCTGTAAAAAAACATTTATCTACCCTTACATCTGCATTTTATGAAACAGCCCGTTGGATGTTGTTGAATAATAAAGAGACTAACTAACTATTTTATTTTTTCTGCAAT
>JBDSEE010000020.1:0-22790 GCA_039920245.1 Ferruginibacter sp. | reverse complement strand
TGAAAAACTGTCAGGCAAACCAGGCCCAATGCTAAGAGCATAGTAAGAGCATGGTGAAAGCATAGTGAGAGTATCAGCAAAGTATGAAAAACACAAACCAATGACTTCCAACACTTTAATTTTTTATAAATAAAAAATTAAAAAATGCAAGACAAAAAGGCATCAAAAAAGAGACAGAACGATAGGCAAACTCACATTACTGGCAACTCAGCGTGGCTATCTCTTTAAAGGTTTCCTCTCGCATCCTGTTCTCTTTCCAGCGCTTCAAATAATGCTTTAAAATTTCCCTTTCCAAAGCTTTTCGCACCCTTGCGTTGTATGATCTCGAAAAACAATGTCGGCCTGTCTTGCAAAGGTTTACTAAATATCTGTAGCAGGTATCCTTCCTCATCTCGGTCTATCAAAATACCGAGGTCCCGCAATGGTTCCAGCTCTTCATCAATATGACCTACCCTGTCCAGCACATCCACATAATAGCTCGCCGGAATCTTCAGGAATTCCACCCCACGGCTTTGCAATTCTGTTACAGTTTCAATAATATTTGAACAGGCAATAGCCACATGTTGCACACCTTCCCCGTTATAGAAATCAAGATATTCTTCCACCTGGCTTTTCTTTTTTCCTTCTGCCGGTTCATTAATAGGAAATTTTACAAACCCATTTCCATTGCTCATCACTTTACTCATCAATGCAGAATATTCAGTAGAGATATCCTTGTCATCAAACGTAAGAATATTGCGGAATCCCATCACCTGCTCATAAAAATCAACCCATGGATTCATCTGGTTCCAATCCACGTTTCCTACGCAATGATCTACGTATAACAACCCGGTATCCTCAGGGTTATGTTTCGATTTCCATTCTACATAGCCCGGCATAAAAATTCCCTGGTAATTTTTCCGCTCAATGAAAAGGTGAACCGTTTCACCATAAGTGTGAATGCCACTCATCACAACCTCACCAGCTTCATCTTTCAAATGCGTAGGCTCCATCCATGACTTCCCTCCTCTTGTTGTAGTTTGTTTCCAGGCATCTGTTGCATCTTCCACTTTCAGTGCGATTACCTTTACGCCGTCACCATGTTTGTACACATGATCGGCAATTTCGTTTTCCATCCGTAAAGAAGTAGTCAGCACAAACGTCAGCTTATGTTGCCTTATCACATAACTCACTTTGTCTTTCATACCCGTCTCCGGGCCTGCGTATGCAAGTGACTGGAATCCAAAAGCGTTTTTATAAAAATTGGCCGCCTGTTTTGCATTGCCTACATAAAATTCTACATAATCAGTGCCTTGCAATGGCAAAAAATCAGTAGTTATATCTGAAATATTTTCGGATGAAATAATGGTATCTACAGGCATAATAAAAGTTTTTGAATAAAAATATTGTGTAACCGGCATTTGAATTTCATAGCTGCATCATTGCAGCTAGCCCCGCTTTTGCGGGGTCAATCTCTTGTACGGTATAGCTTTACTGAGCTTACCGGCCGCCTGTGGAATCCATAGCCAGGGCAACCATAAGGAGGATATAATGAACTCGCTTATCGCCGAAAATTTTATGAGGATAATCTGGCATCATGATCTATCAAAGTTAATAAAACTTTTAGCCGTTTAGTTTTCTTCTCTTTTATATTTGCCAAATGAAAAAAGCAGGAATCCTGGGTGGTGGACAGTTGGGGCGTATGTTGCTGCAGGCCGCAACAAATTACCCGGTAGAGACTTTTGTAATGGAAAACGATAATGCCTGTCCCGCTGCACATCTCTGCCATCATTTTACCCTTGGCAATATTACTGCTTTTGATGATGTATATAATTTTGGAAAGGGACTGGATTGCATAACAATAGAAATTGAACATGTAAATGTGGAAGCCCTCGAAAAGCTGGAACAGGAAGGCGTAAAGGTTTATCCCACACCTGCTGCGTTGAAAATAATTAAGAACAAGATTTTGCAAAAGCAATTTTATAAACAGCATGAAATACCCACCAGTAATTTCATCATTACCAATAGCATTGAAGAATTAAGGAACAATGCTGATTTCCTGCCCGCTGTTCATAAATCTGCTCTAGGTGGCTATGACGGCAAAGGGGTACAAATATTAGAAAGTGCGACTGACATAGAAAAAGGTTTTAATGAACCCGCCATTCTTGAAAAACTAATTAAGATCAAAAATGAGATCGCCATTATAATAGCCGTTAGTGATAAAGGAGAAACTGCTATTTATCCCCCTGTAGATATGGTTTTCGATTCCCGCCTAAACCTGCTGAATTACCAGTTAAGCCCGGCAACAATTCCCGATAAGGTTTTCTGGAAAGCAGAAGCCATTTCTCTTCGGGTAGTAAAATCATTAAAAAGCCCTGGCATATTTGCAGTGGAATTATTCTCAGATGCAGATGAAAATGTTTGGGTGAATGAAGTGGCACCACGAGTACACAATAGTGGTCACCATACTATCGAGGCTTCTTATAGCAGCCAGTTTGATATGCTATGGAGAGTAATGCTTGGGTTTCCACTTGGAAATACCGAGGCTATCATTTCCTCAGCACTTGTAAATATTATTGGAGCGCCCGGCTTTACCGGTGATGTAAATTATCGTGGACTTAACGAGGTGCTAGAAATGGACAATGTGTTCGTTCACATCTATGGAAAAAAGACTACGAAACCAGGCCGTAAGATGGGTCATGTTACTATTATCAGTAACGAGCCCCAGGAACTATTGCACAAAGCCATGCAAATAAACCAAACGCTATTTGCAGAAGCCTGATGATCATTGTTCCCGCAAGGGAAAATCTTTCTCAATATACTTTGGACCTCAAAAAAATTTTGGAATATAGCATTCCGGTTAGACTTGCTTTTGCCAGTTATAACTTTTTAAAAAATCACAAAAGCTATTGTCTTAATTTTATGACTCGTATCAAAAAAATCATCTCTAAGTGAAAGTTTATTTCAAAAATTTTTTATTCGTCAGCATTTTATTCAGTATTTGTGTTGCTTTTGAAAGTTGTGGAAGCAAGGAAAAAAAGATAACAGCATCAACCAAAGCTAAAGGGCCTATGCCTATGCCAAGAGTAGATGGCTATGTGGTAAAAACAGTTCCAGTTACTGAAAACCTTGAGTTACCTGGTTCATTGATTGCTAATGAATCAACGGAAATACATCCTGAAATTTCAGGGCGAATGACTTATTTAAATGCAGCAGAGGGTAAATCAATCGGGCGAGGGGGATTGATTGCAAAGATCTACGACGGCGACCTTGTGGCCCAGTTGAACAAACTACGGGTGCAATTGCAGGTGGCAGAGCAAACAGCTAACAGGTATAACGAACTTCTGAAAATTAACGGGGTAAGCCAACAGGAATATGACCTGCAGGCGTTACAAATTACTAATATCTGGGCCGATATGTCGATTGTTCGCAGCAATATTACCAGGACAGAGGTAAGGGCTCCGTTTACAGGTGTACTGGGTCTTAAAAATGTAAGTCCTGGTGCATACATCACACCGCAAACAGTAATCACAACTATACGACAGAATAGCCAGTTAAAGCTTGATTTTACGTTACCTGAAAAATATTCTGGTAAAATAACAAATGGACAGCTATTGAATTTTTCTGTAGAAGGAAATGCAAAGACCTACGCTGCCAAAGTAGTTGCTACCGAAGCCGCAGTAACGGAGGAAAGCCGTAGCCTGCACGTAAGGGCAATGGTTACCAATAATGATGGCAAACTGCTTCCAGGCACCTTTGTAAAAGTGCAAACCAAATTTGACCCCGATCCAAATGCGATTATGATTCCTTCCCAGGCAATTGTACCGCAGGCTCGTGGCAAGCAGGTTGTTGTGTATCGTGGTGGCACCGTTTCATTTGATAATGTTATTACAGGCATAAGAGATTCTGCAATGGTGCAGATAACTTCTGGTTTAAAAGTTGGCGATACTATAATTATAACAGGATTAATGAGCTTGAAGCCCGGCGGAAAAGTTGAATTGAACAAGCAAAAAGGCGTTGGGTCTAAACAAGACAGTACAGGCAGGAAAGTTTCAAAAAATTGATGCACTAAGGACTAACTGCTCAAAGATATTTGATTAAAAAAAACCACCATTCCGTTCATTCGGCAACATCCGTAACGGCTGGCCACTCATTATTGATAAATGAATATATCAGAATTCAGTTTAAGAAGACCGGTATTCGCAGTTGTACTCAGTATCGTTATTGTTCTTTTCGGGGCAATAGGTTATAAATTCCTGGGAGTTAGAGATTACCCTGCATTAGATCCACCAAATATCAGTGTACGCACATCTTACCCTGGAGCAAATGCGGAGATCATCGAAACACAGATCACCGAGCCATTGGAAAAAGCTGTTAATGGTATAGCTGGTATCCGTAATATATCCTCTCAAAGTTCACAGGGAAGCAGCAATATTACCGTAGAATTTAACCTTGGCTCCGACCTGGAAAGTGCTGCAAATGATGTGAGGGATAAAGTATCTCAAGCCTTGCGATCACTTCCAAGCGATCTAGATGCACCACCCGTTGTGTCTAAGGCTGATAACAGTAATGACCCTGTGGTGATCATCTTGTTGCAAAGCAATAAAAGGAATGCATTAGAAATAACAGAATTTGCAAACAATAACATTGTTGAACGATTACAAACCATTGATGGTGTAAGTGGCGTAAATATCTGGGGCGAAAAAAAGTACGCTATGCGTATCTGGTTTAATCCTCAAAAAATGAGTGCATTTTCTTTAACTCCCAAAGACATACAGAATGCATTACTTCGGGAAAACGTGGAATTACCTTCCGGTAAATTATCGGGTGATGCTACAGAGATGGGCATTCGTACGTTCGGAAAACTAAACACGGAAGAAGAATTCAATAACCTGATCGTAAAAAATATTAATGGTACAGATGTACGGTTAAGAGATGTTGGTGAAGCGGTATTGGGACCTGAAAATGAAGAAAGCATTTTAAAAGAAAGCCTGGTACCTATGATCGCTATTGCAGTGATTCCGCAACCAGGTACAAATTATATTTCAATTTCTGATGAGATACAAAAAAGGGTAAAAGAGATACAAACAGATCTGCCTGATGATATCCGGATGGAAGTATCATCAGACACTACCGAAAATATACGCAAATCAATTTTTGAAGTAAAAGAAACACTTCTCATTGCATTCATCCTGGTAGTATTAATCATTTATCTTTTTTTCCGTGACTGGCTCATTGCATTAAGACCACTCATCGATATTCCTGTTTCCCTGATAGGTGCATTTTTCATCATGTACCTCTGCGGCTTTACCATAAATGTTTTAACGCTACTTGCAATTGTATTGGCAACCGGCCTGGTGGTAGATGATGGCATTGTTGTTACGGAGAATATTTATAAAAAGATGGAAGCAGGGATGAATAAGTGGCAGGCAGCAAGAGAAGGCTCAAAGGAAATATATTTTGCAGTTATCGCAACTTCCATTACGCTGGCAGTCGTGTTTTTGCCTATCATATTTTTAGAAGGTTTTGTAGGCCGTCTATTCAGGGAGTTTGGTATTGTGGTGGCTGGTGCCGTTTTGATTTCTGCATTTGTAGCCCTCACTCTCACGCCCGTGCTCAACGTTAAACTTTCCCGGAAGATTCATAAACACTCAAGATTTTACTCGGCTACCGAGCCATTTTTTACTGGAATGGAAAACGGTTACAGGCGCATGCTAACTGCCTTTATGAAAGTTAGATGGCTGGCATGGGTGGCCGTGATTATTTGTTTCAGCTTGATATTTTTTATTGGAAAAGGACTGCAATCTGAACTGGCTCCCATGGAAGATAAAAGTGGTTTCAGGTTGATGGTGAGTGCTCCCGAAGGAACTGCCTATGATGCCATGGATAAATACATGGACAGGATAACAAAATTCCTGGTAGATTCTTTGCCTGAAAAAAGATATATGGTTAGTATGACGGCTCCAGGTTTCACTGGTTCCGGTTCTTCCAATTCAGGGTTTGTTAGAATAGTGTTGGTAGATCCATCTGAACGAGTGCGTAGCCAGCAGGACATTGTTTCCTGGGTAAATAAAAAACTGCCCAGGTTCAATGAAGGAAGAACTTTTGCTGTACAAGATCAAACGATAGCTGTAAACCGTAGAAGCGGCCAACCGGTACAGTTTGTTATTCAAAATACCAATGCAGATAAATTAAAAGAAGCACTTCCCAGGATACTGGATGCTGCTAATAAAAGTACGGTGTTGCAAAACCCTGATGCTGATTTGAAATTTAATAAACCCGAATTAAGGATCAGCATTGACAGGTTAAAAGCAAGTGAATTAGGTGTGAGTGTACAGGATATTTCGCAAACCCTTCAACTGGCTTTGAGTAATCAGCGCATGGGATATTTTACCAAGAATGGCAAACAATACCAGGTGCTGGGGCAAGTAGAACGAATGGACCGTGATGACCCTGGTGACCTGAAAAACTTATATGTAACAAATAAAAAAGGCGAATCGGTTTCATTGATAAACCTATTGAATATTTCTGAAGATGTTACGCCACCAACACTGTATCACTTTAATCGCTACCGCTCTGCGTCAATAAGCGCTGGCCTTGCCGATGGAAAGACGGTGGGCGACGGGATCAAAGAGATACAGGCGATAGCTGACAGTGTGTTGGATGAAAGTTTTCGTACGTCGCTTTCAGGCGCATCAAGAGATTATGCTGAGAGTAGTGGCAATACTTATTTCGCATTCTTCCTTGCACTTGCGTTGATCTTTCTGGTACTGGCCGCACAGTTCGAAAGCTTCATCGATCCGCTTACCATAATGATCACGGTGCCGCTGGCGCTGGCTGGTGCCGTTCTTTCTTTATGGCTGTTCAATCAAACCCTTAATATATTTTCACAGATCGGTATGATCATGCTCATTGGGCTGGTTACAAAAAATGGTATCCTGATCGTGGATTTTGCCAATAAGAAACAACTCTCAGGAATTAAAAAAATACCGGCAGCTATTGATGCTGCAGTGGCCAGGTTCAGGCCTATCCTCATGACAAGCCTTGCGATGTCTTTGGGTGCATTGCCTTTGGCGCTTTCAATTGGAGATGCGTCCACAAGTCGTATTCCCCTGGGTATTGTAATTGTTGGTGGTGTGATGTTTTCTTTACTACTCACACTGTTTATTGTGCCAGCGGTTTACAGCTATTTATCTACAAAGAAAAAAGCAAGCGAACTGGACCAGATGGAGCCAACTCCGCTTACTGTATAAAATGAAATGAGTCATGAAGTATTGTTTTAAATTTTTATGTAGCATAATTCTTTTTTTTAGCTCTGGTAAATTATTAGCGCAACAAGTGCTAACTGTGGAAGAAGCGGTAGCTGCAGCACTACAGAATAATTACGAGATACGCTTGCTACGCAATGACTCATTGGTTTATGCATTGAATAATAGTTATGCCTATGCAGCATTCCTGCCAAGGCTGAATGGTTCGGCAAGTATGATCTTCAACAATAACAACACCAACCAGAAACTTGCAGATGGAACACAGCGGAAACAGGCCGGTGTAAAATCAAATAATATTTCTTCGGCTGTGAACCTTAACTGGCTTGTGTTTGATGGCTTAAAAATGTTTGCAACCAGGGATAAGCTGGCTGAATTTATAAGGCTGGGCGAGTATAATATCAAGAACCAGTTGGTTACTTCTGTATCTGATGTGATAAAAACATATTACAATATCGTAAGGCAAAAGCAGCAGCTAAAAGCAATTGAAGAGCTGATGGGGCTGAATGAAGAAAGAGTGAAGCAGGCAGAAAAAAAATTCAGTGTCGGGCTCGGTGCTAAACCTGAATTGCTGCAGGCTAGGGTGGATTTGAATGCTCAAAAAGCAGCACGTCTTCGTCAACTGACATTGATTGACCAATTGAAAGAACAATTGAATCTATTAACTGTCTTTGCCCAGGGAACAAGATATGATGTAGTCGATAGCATTCCTATCAATAATAATTTAATAGTTTCGGATATTTTAAACCAGGCCTCCATTAATAACCCGTCACTCCTTGCTGCAAAACAAAATATTAAAATTGCAAATCTTAGTTTGAGGGAACGAAAAGCAGAACGCTGGCCCACGCTATCATTGAACAGTGCTTATAATTTTTCCAGGACAGAGAATAAGCTGGTAGTAAATAACTTTACGCCTTTATTCAACCAGAATCGTGGCTTTAATTATGGGATCAGTGCAACCATTCCTATATTCAATAACTTCACTACGAAAAGGTTGATTGAGGCAGCCAAAATTGATATCGACTACCAGCAACTGCAATACGATTTCCAGAAAGCTAAAATAGATAATAGCATAAGCGTGGCATACCAGGATTATGAATTACAAAAAAGAACACTTGCCCTGGAAGAAGAAAATATTGTGTTGGCTAAAGAGAATGTGTACATTGCCAGTGAGCGCTTTCGCCTGGGCGTAACCAGTAATTTAGAATTAAGAGAAGCACAACGCAGCTTGGAAGATGCTTATAACCGGCTGATCGCAGCGAGATATGATACCAAGGTTGCAGAAACAGAGTTACTGAGATTGAGAGGCGACCTGGTGAGATAGGTGAATTGTCAATTATCCATTATCCAATTATCAATTATTAATTATTCAATTATCAATTATTTATTTATCAATTAATCAAACATGCAGGCACTTGTTGGAATAATAATGGGAAGTCAAAGTGATATGGAAGTCATGAAAGCTGCTGCAGAAGTATTGGAAAAATTTGCAGTGCCATTTGAACTTACCATCGTATCTGCGCACCGTACACCTGATCGGATGCGGACTTATGCAACAGAAGCAAAACAAAAAGGATTAAAAGTAATTATTGCTGGCGCCGGTGGCGCAGCACACTTGCCGGGCATGGTAGCAGCTTACACAACACTACCCGTTATTGGTGTTCCTGTAAAATCTTCTAACTCAATTGATGGCTGGGATTCCGTGCTTTCTATTCTTCAAATGCCTAATGGAGTTCCAGTAGCTACTGTTGCCTTAAATGCAGCAAAGAATGCCGGTATATTGGCTGCGCAAATTTTAGCCACACATGATGATGCACTTTCAACTGTACTTTTCAATTATAAGAAAGAATTGGAAGATGATGTGATGAAGATGGTGGATGAAATTAAAAAAGAGAAATAGTAAACGGAAGCCACTAAATCAGGCTTCTTCTATCACATAAAACTCCTGCTGCAATCCTTTAGAATTTTCATAAAGCATTTTTATAAAATCAGTACCCCATATTGCATACCAGTAAAGCAGGTTATCTTTTCGCTCTTGTAATGTTCCGCCGGGGAATAAACCACTTTTTATTTTGTTGATCTGCCTTTCTGTGGCTTCAAATTTCTTTTTCTCTGCACGCAACATTTTTTGCTCAAGCTGCTCCAGGCGTTTTATGGTTTTAACTTTTAGGTTTTCAGAATGAAGCAGAAGGCTCTTATCAACTTTAGCAGCAGCTTCAGCAATTTGCTCGTATAAATTAGAAAGAGATTTTTTTTCTTCATCCAGGTGCAATCGTGTTGAAGATAATTTTTCAACAATGGATTTAAACAAATCATTTACAGGCATAAAAAAATCAACAGGATTCAATTGATGCTTTTGCATAAGTTTCAGCTGCTTTTTTTGTAGCAGCATAAATGAATTTCTCAACACAAGCATTGGAAAAAAAACATTTGCTACTTCAAACACTTTTTCTAATTCCAGCCAATAAGCAAGTTCCCCGCCACCGCCTATAAAAACAATATTGGGCAAAATAAATTCTTGGAAAACAGGGCGCAAAATTACATTCGGGCTAAAACGTTCTGGGTGATTATCCAGTTCGGAAAGTAATTCCACCGGGCTAAAATGCAGGCTGGTATTTGCAATGGCAAACCCGTTCTTCGTCGCCTCAATTCTTTCTCTTATGTTATCATTAAGATAAAAGAGATTCAATTCACGTCCGGCTGCCTGCACTTTGTAAGTTGCAGGAAAATGTTTTATTGTTTCAGCAACTGCGTCGGCAGAAAACTGCTGCTCCAGTTCTTTACGCATGATGGGAGCAAAAGATTTTTTAAGTGCAGCATCATCGGGCAGCAAGATAAGCAACCCATATTGCTGAAATAAAGCATGTACAAATTGAAAGGTTGAACTTTCAATAGTTTCCCCTTCCCTATAATATTTTTTTACCAGTTCAATAATTTCATCACCATGCGTTTCTACTTTTAGCTGTGCTTCCAATTCATCTATCAGCTGCAGAAACGGCTTATCAATTTTCATCCTGCCTACAGCACCTGTTTGCTTTGTATTCCAGGTATATTTTTTTCCGCTGATCTCAATTTCTCCCAACTCTTCCAGGTCTGCATCCTCACTGCCCATATAATAAACAGGAACAAAATGTATGTCTTTGTATTCAGCATTCAGTTCATCTGCAAGCTTTATAGCATGCATTATTTTATAAATAAAATACAAGTGCCCCGTAAAAATATTGGGCTGGTGTGCAGTACAAATCGTGAAAGTATTTTCCTGTACTAGGCTGTCAATATTGAATTTTACAGCAGGAGAGGCAATTAAGCCTTCGTAGGTTTTTGAAAAATGATTAACCAGCAGTAGCCTGTCAGTGGGATTATTTTTTCTATCCTTGATCGCTTGTTCAATACCTTCTTTGTGGGGAATGTATTTATAAAAAGGTTGAAGGGCTGTATCATTTTCCAGGTAATCTATTACCAGTTTTGAAAATGCATTTGTTTTGCTGTATGGTATATATGATGCGTTGAACTGCATGCCTTACGCTGATATAGTTGCTTTCTTGTTGATTCTTTTATGTTCGTTGTTCTCGATTTTTTCCTTCTTCTTTGAAGAGGGTTGGGGTGAGACTACTTCACCTTCCAAATCATAATCATAAGCCTTCGTAATTTTCACTTGTACAAAATCGCCAACACTTAATTTAGTATCGCTGTTAATGATCACTTCATTGTCCACTTCCACACTATCAAATTCTGTGCGGCCAATATACCTTCCTGATTCTTTTCTATCCACGAGCACTTTAAATTCTTTACCCAGTTTCTCCATGTTTTTTTCCAGGGAGATTTCCTGTTGCACATCCATGATCTCCTGTGCTCTTTCTTCTTTTTCTTCTGCAGAAATATTATCCACAAGGTCATATGCACTTGTATCTTCCTCATGACTGTAAGTAAAAATGCCCACCCTGTCAAAACGCATTTTCTCCAAAAAAGTTTTCAGTTCTTCCACATCATCTCTTGTTTCGCCGGGGAAGCCTGCAATTAAAGTTGTACGCAAGCAAATTCCTGGAATGCGGTTACGTATCTCTCCTACCAGATCTTCCATTTCATTCCGGGTGATCTGGCGCTTCATGGCTTTTAGCATATTATCAGAGGCATGCTGAAGCGGTATATCCAGGTAATTACAAATGGTATCTCTTTCCTTCATTGCATCAATGATCTCCATCGGGAATTTAGAAGGATATGCATAATGCAGCCTTATCCATTCAAGACCCTGTATATCTGCCAGTGCATGTAATAATTTTGGTAATGCCCGCTCTTTATAAATATCAAGGCCATAATACGTAAGTTCCTGGGCGATCAGCATGATCTCTTTCACACCACGGCTCACCAGTTGCCTGGCTTCATTTACCAATGATTCAATAGTTCTGCTAATATGCTTTCCACGCATAAGCGGTATGGCACAGAACGAACAGGTCCGGTTGCAACCTTCGCTTATTTTCATATAAGCATAATGTTGCGGCGTAGCCAGGAGCCTTTCGCCAATCAGTTCGCCTTTATAATCTGCCTCAAATCTTTTTAGGATCATTGGCAATTCCATAGTGCCAAAATAAGCATCTACTTCAGGTATTTCTGCTTCCAGGCTAGCCTTATACCTTTCGCTGAGACAACCAGTAACAAATACTTTATCGAGCTTACCTTTTTTCTTAAGCGCCACATTATCTAAAATTGTATTGATACTTTCTTCTTTCGCTTTTTCAATAAAACCACAGGTGTTTATGATCACGATGTTATGATCAAGCTTTTTATTCTCATGCACTGTAGATATATCATTTGCCAATAACTGGCCACTCAGCACTTCACTATCCACCATATTTTTGCTGCATCCCAGTGTAATGATGTTAACCTTATCTCTTTTGATTGATTTTGTTTTCATTATTGGGCGCAAAGATATTGAAGAATAAGCCCACTCAATCTCTAAAGGGTGACTAAATCTATGTTATAAAAAGCTCCCTAGTTTTGATAGCTTTCGGAAGCCCAGAGAGGAACTTTTAGGCATTTTATAAAATGTATGATAGTAGTGCAAAAGATGAACGTAGCCTGCCTTCGTGGGCAGACAGGCGTCGCAAGGATGTTGCCATGCCATCAAATGCCTGTCAGCAAAATCTGCTTATACACATTTAGTTAATAAAATAGTAGTTCAAACGACAATTGCTTTTTTGAAAAAGGCATATGTTTGGCGCATGAATTGGAAGAATAAGAGCATGATAAGAGTAGCGATCCTGGATATGTATGAAGGAGTTGAAAACCAGGGCATGCGTTGCCTGAGAGAGATACTGAACCAGTTTGCAGAATTAAATAATATAGAAATTCAGCGGGACGAATTTGAGGTGAGGCTACAGGAACATCTTCCTGGCCTTGATTATGATATTTATATTTCTTCGGGCGGGCCGGGAAGTCCCTTAGATAGTGAAGGTACAAGTTGGGAAAAAAAATATTTTCATTTTATCCGGTCGGTAGAAAAATTTAATACTAGCCCTGCTAATATTATAAAAAAACAAATATTCTTTATCTGTCATTCTTTCCAGCTTGCATGCAGATATTTTGATGTGGCACTGGTATCTAAAAGAAAGAGTACTGCCTTTGGTGTTTTTCCAATTCATGCAATGCAAAATGCAAGTGATGAGATCATTTTCGAAGGATTAAAAGAACCATTTTATGCCGTGGATAGCAGGGATTACCAGATAACGGCGCCAAACCACAATACCATACAGACAATGGGCGGAAGCATTTTGGCATTAGAAAAAGCCAGGCCGCATGTTCCATTAGAAAGAGCCATCATGGCCATCAGGTTTAATGAAAATATGATAGGTACCCAGTTTCACCCGGAAGCTGATGCACAGGGAATGCTGCTGCACCTGCAAACGGATGCAAAAAAGCAAACCGTGGTTGAGAATCATGGCCTTGAAAAATGGAAGTCGATGATAGAGCAACTAAATGACCCCGACAAGATCATGCATACCTACGCACATATTTTGCCTAATTTTTTAAGCATGGCAGTAAATAAAATGGAACTACAGGTCGTTTAAATATTTACCTGGCTACATACTTTTATACTAATCAACGCAGCTTTTTCCAGCTCAATAATGCCACACACTAAAATATTTTATATACTTATTTGTTTATCATCGCCTTCTTGCACCCTATGCCTTCATCAATGATCTTCCTGTTATCTTAGTACTTATTTAATCATCCCGAAAAAAGATTGGAAACTTTCTGCCTATATATTAAATAATTTTGGCGCTGAAATAAATAATATGCAACCATTCTCTATAGTGATACACGGCGGTGCCGGAACGATCGTGAAGGAAGACATGACCCCTTCTCTTGAAAAAGCTTACCAGCAGGGATTACAGGATGCTTTAAATGCTGGCTATGCTGTGCTTGAACAAGGTGGCTCCTCTACAAATGCGATAAAAGCAGCCATCGTCGTCTTAGAAGATAACCTGTTATTCAATGCAGGCCGTGGATCTGTTTTTACCAAAAAAGGAGTGCAAGAAATGGATGCTGCCATTATGGAAGGACTAAACAAAGAAGCTGGCTCTGTAGCTGGCGTTCGTAATGTGCGCAATCCAATTGAATTGGCTGAGGAGGTGATGCTAAACAGCAACCATGTTTTCTTAAGTGGTAAAGGTGCCAATGATTTTGCCATAAAGCAGGGTATAAAACTAGAACCGGATGAATACTTCTTTTCAAAATTCCGTTATGATCAATGGAAAGAAATGCGTGACAGCGATAACTATTCCCTGGACCATACACATCTAGGCCTGGAAGAATTAATGAAGGAAAAAAAATTTGGTACCGTGGGTGCAGTTGCCTGCGACCTGCAGGGAAACATTGCAGCAGCTACCAGTACGGGTGGAATGACAAATAAAAAATATGGACGCATTGGCGACAGCCCCATCATAGGTGCAGGCACATATGCAAATAATAACACCTGTGCAATCAGTTGCACCGGGCATGGAGAACCATTTATAAAAGCAGTAGCTGCATACGATGTAAGCTGCCTGATGGAGTACAAAGGCATGAGCCTGCAGGATGCTATGAACGAAGTAGTAAATGTGAAGCTTGTACAGATGGACGGCGAAGGTGGAATGATAGGCGTGGATGCCAATGCAAATACCGCTATGATCTTCAACAGTGCGGGCATGTACCGGGCCATGAAGCATAGTGATGGAAGATTGACAATAGGAATTTATAAAACAGACTTAGCGCTTTAAAATATTTGCATGAAAAAATTTGTGGTGATTGTGGCCGGCGGTAATGGTACCAGGATGAATAGCTCATTGCCAAAACAATTTATGTTGCTCCAGGGCAAGCCAGTATTGTATTATGCGATACGGGCATTTTTAGATGCATACTATGATAACCAGCTTATCCTCGTATTGCCTGAAGAATATATGAGCGCTGGACAGGAAGTGATCGATGCTTTTTTCGATTACAGCAGGATACAGATCTGCACCGGCGGAAGCACCCGGTTTCATTCAGTGCAAAATGGACTGAAACTCGTATCAGGTGAAAGCATCGTATTTGTTCATGATGCAGTAAGATGCCTGGTAAGTAAAGAACTGATACATCGCTGCTACGATGCTGCTATTGAACTGGGCTCTGCCATACCGGTAGTAGATTGTAAAGACAGTGTCCGTCTAATTAACGAAGAAGGAAATGATGCGTTGGAAAGAAGCCTGGTAAAACTTGTGCAAACACCACAGGTATTTCACAGCAAGATAATCTTGCCTGCTTATAATATTGATTACAAAGAAAAATTTACAGATGAAGCCTCGGTTGCAGAAGCATTTGGCCTTAAGCTAAACCTGGTGGAAGGAGATGAGAACAATATCAAGATAACGACGCAGGTAGACCTGGTGCTGGCTGAATATCTTTTAACGTCGGCATACCAAAACTGATTTTATCTTTTAAAGAGCTTTAATGGCCAGGGCAGCCTGTTAAACTTCATAAAAAAATAAGGTTGATTGGCCTGCGTAAATTTTTCGTAGAAGTATTTTATCCCTACTTTATCTGAGCCCTCAAAATCAAGTAGCAATTTTTTTCCACTGAATTCTTTTATTAGGGAATCATACAGGAAATAATTAGCTGAATATTTTTTGCCCGTTGGTAAAATACAGGAGATGATATTATACAGGCGCCTATTATCTTTTAACAATAACGCAACTGCCAACGGTTCACCAGCATCATTTTTTATATGCCTCACTAAAACACTTTCTTCCTGTATTAATTTTTTACACAGTAATTGAAATAGCAAATAATCCCTTTTGGAATAAGTCATTTCATTTCCATACAGGTCACGATAAATTTCTATCGCTTCATCAGTATCGGTTGATACCACATAATTCAAATTGAATTTTTGCAGTCTTCTTAATTCTTGCGTTACATTTTTTGCATAGCCTGCGGTAATTGATTCATACGATCTATGCAAGTCAAGGATATAATTATTACGGCTGCTAAAGCTTACCCCCGGAAAGCTGACACGGGGATTAGCATAATTTAATGCGATCTCAGCAAACCGGTAATGCTGCTGCAATAATTTATAAATATTAAATGGAACATCCTGGGCTAGGGGGGCTTTATGGTACAATCCGCCTTGCTGCATAAAGGCCGGCTGGTATAAATATTTTATCCCCCATTTTTTCCGTCTTAACACCGGCATCACAACATCATAATCATTTAAAACCAGAGCATCCCATTCACCTGCCATAGCATCTAAGTAAAAGGAATTTACATAGATCAATTTGTTAGCGGATAGCATGATGCATTCATCCCACTTCTTTTTGTCAATATCATGGTATGAAACATATCTTAGGCTCTGCATCAGAATTGAAATTGAGGAACTAGATTTTTAAGACTAAGATTTTGTATGTCAATGCTGAAGGAAATATTTTTTACAAACCGCTTTTCTGTAATGGTTGATTTAAAATAATCCTTATAAACCTTGCTATACAACAAAGGCACATAAATATTGATCACATTTTTAAAAAGAGAAAGTTGAAGACCAGCATCGTACAAGAACCTGCCAGAGGATGCATTTTTCTTCCAGCCTTCGGCATTGCTGCCAATATCTAAAAATGCTTTGATGGGAAGTTTCAGCGGTGTTAATTCAAATGGATTTACAGATGAGGGAATGGTTGTAGTGAAATTTACAGCAGCAAGCCAATCATCTGTGCGACCGACCTTATTGCTAAGCAGGTCGGTCCTTACTTTAAAGCCACCGTCCTTTATCATGATCTGCTGTGAATAGAATTTTTCAAACCCATTCCTGCCAATAAAATAATTGCTATAAGTATAATCTTCGTAGCCCTTCGCTCCTGTCATATTCAGGTGATAGCGATCCGTCTCAAATTGTGTTGTAAATGTTTTATCAACAGTGTAAATAAATTTCCCAGCATAAAGCCTGACATTCAATCCGCCCTTTGCTGGATAATTGAAAAAATAATCCCCGGTGAAATTCAGGCGTACAAAGCTTTTTCCTTGCTCGGCAACAAAGCTACCTTTCCAGGGATAGAGCACCCTTGCATTTTCAATGGTAAAATTCAACTGGTTTACAAATCTTTTACCAACAGGGTATGTAATGTTATACTGCTGAAGGGTTGTGTCATAACTGAACAACAAGTTTGTTTCAGATACCAGGAATGTTTTCCATTGCACAAAACTGGAAACACTGCTGCGTGCATTTCTTTTTGGAAAAATATATTTTACAAACGGAACCAGTTTTGAAAATCGCAGGTAATTATTTTTACCGGTAGAGTCCTTGTAACTATCACCGCTGAAACTTGCACCGCTAACGCCAATTTCCAATTTCCTTGTATTTGAATTATAAAAATTTAATGATGCCCTTCCCATACCATTGAGCTGTTTCGAACCCGTGGCAAAGAGCGGACTTAGGATAAACTGTAGCTTTTGTGGCGGCAATGTATAATTATGCAACATTAATCCTACCATAGGTCCATCATAAAAATTATAACCAAGTGCTGGTGCTATAAAAATGTAATTATGTTTATCTGTGTCCTTAAGACTAAAAAAACTTTGAATGCGAATGTCCTTTTTTGCTGCAGGTTCTATGCTTCCTTTTGTATGCTGAAGGTTGAAAACATGATCAAGGTTTTTACCGCTAAATGAATCAGCAAGGTTTTTAAAATCTTCCGGGTATGGATGGCGGAATTTCCACTGTTCATAATAACTGTGCATGAATTCGTCAAAGGTTGAAGTTCCCATTTCTGCTTCGAGTAATTTCATCCACAAGGCAGTTTTTGTATAAGGGATAAGATTATAATTAACTGAATTAAAATCTTCGGAGGTTGTTTCGATGGGCTGATCCTGCCTGATAGTTGTTACGGCATCCAGCGCAAGTTTTTCAGCGTCAGCAGGCATTCGGTCTTTTAGAAACTTTTCTTTTGTTCCTAAAAAATCCAGGGAAACACTGCCATATCTTTCCATGAAATATTTCCTGTCGTAATAAGAATTCATTCCTTCATCCATCCAGGGATGCAAACGTTCATTGCTGCCGATGATGCCATAGAACCAGTTATGCCCCACTTCATGATTGATGAGGTAATCCATAGTTTTTTCATCAGGTGATGCGGAAATTAGTGTAATCGTTGGATATTCCATGCCGCCATTTCCGCTCAGCGGGTTCTCCACAACCGTTACCGTGTTGTAAGGGTATTCTCCAAGCCATTTGCTTTTACTAAGAATAGCAGCCTTTGTAAATGCGATACTATTTTTCCACCAGGCTTTATTTTTTTCTCTATAGTATGCTGAAACTTTAATGACCTTAGAAGCAAGTTGTAAAGTATCTTCTGCAATCATAAAATCTTTATCTGCAAACCATGCAAAGTCGTGCACATGATCTTGTACAAAAATTTTCTCCTGAACACTATCTTTATTTTCTTTAGAAACTTCGCTACCTGTTGCTGCAACGATATAATCTTTCGGTACCCTTATTTTTACTTTATAATTACCAAACTCGCTGTAAAATTCTCCCTGGTCAAGATAGGGCATAGGATGCCAGCCCCTGCTATCATACACAGCCGGTTTAGGATACCATTGAGTAACCTGGTATGATTTATTTACATAACCTCCCCTGGAAAACTGGTATGGTAGTTTTACATGAAATGCTGTTTCGATATGAACTGATTTGCCTGGAGCCAAGGGAGCAGGCAATAATAATCTTATGATATCCTGGTGTAGCGGGTGGTCTGCAGTGGCAACTACTATTCCATTTACCGTAAAGTTTAGCCGGTTTATGTATCCTCGTTTTTCATCAGGAGCAAAGTAGAATGCAGTACTGCCATTTTCTAATTGTTGTTCACTGAAAGCGGTACGATCATTTTTGTAAGCATTGGGCCAGCAATGTATCCAGATGAATGAAAGGCTATCTGGTGAATTGTTCTGGTAATCCATTTTGATAAAACCATCCAGGCTATTATCCCGGTCATTCAAAGAAACTTCGATATCATAATTTACCTGTTGCTGCCAATAAGATGATTTTTGAGCAGGGCTGGATAGAAAGATATTTATAGAAATAAAAAGTAGCAGCAGTTGTTTCAAGAGAATGTGTTTTACCAAAAATAAGTTATAAAATTAAAATGGAAGTGCAGCATTATTTTCGGATGCATTTCAATTGCCGCTCCTGTTGCCACAATTTAGAATGCAGCATTATTTTCCCTCACCTGCCACTATGATCTGTATTGTATACAACATGATTTTGAAATCCAGCGCAAGTGAAACATTTTCTATGTACATAAGGTCGTAGGGCATGCGTTGTACCATTTCTTCTATGGAAGAAGCATAGCCGTATTTTACCATGCCCCAACTGGTGAGTCCAGGCTTTACCTTAAATAAATATTTATATTCAGGGTTCAATGCCATCAATTGATCTATATAAAATTTTCTTTCCGGCCTTGGGCCCACAAGGCTCATCTCACCTTTTAGAATATTCCATAATTGGGGCAATTCATCCAGGCGCCATTTACGCATTGTTTTACCCCATGGAGTAATGCGCTTATCATCTTCACTGCTTAGCTGTGGGCCAGATGCTTCTGCATCCTTAAACATTGATCGCAGCTTAAACATGATAAAGGGCTTTCCCTTATATCCGATTCTTTCCTGTAAATAAAATAAGGGACCTGCTGATGAAAATTTTACCCTGATGAGTACATACAATAGTAGTGGCAATAATAAAATAGATGCAATGGCGGAGATCAGGATATCGGTAAATCGCTTTATGTTTTGTTGCCATGCGGGCAGAAGACCGGAATGCAAGTCAATCAACGGCACACCCATTACGTTGCTTGTCTGAACAGCTCCGGAAATAATATCTACTGTATCGGCTGTGATCTTTATGTTTACTTCTTTATCACTAAGGGATCGCAATACAGATGTTATCATTTCCCTTTCATTCTTTTCTACAGCAATGATAACTTCTTCAACTTTTAATTCTTGAATGGCTGTATGCAGGTTCTGCAGGCCGTCAAAATGCCTAACCGGTAACGATAGTTCACCCAGGTTTTTTCCGTTTATATTTAAAAATCCTGCAATGCGGTATCCTGAATTGTCGGTTGCTTTTGCAAATGATTCATACAAGTGATATGCTTTACCTTCTGAGCCAACCAGCAGCACATTAAAAAAGACTATTTTTTTTCTCAACTGCCTTTTTACAATATTCAATATAAGAAGCCTGAATAAAAACGTACATACAAATACGGGCACAAGCAAACTAAAGAACTCTGCGTAATAATCGTAATTATTTTCATGAGGGTTTTTCAGTATAAAGAAAAATAGCAGGAACAAACAGCCAATGATACTAACCAAAAGTGTTTTTAAAAATTCTGCCAATCTTGATTTTTGATACAAGCCTTGGTAAGTGCCAGTAATGAAATGGAGACTGAGCCAGCCAAGTGTATATAACAGCAAGCCCAGGTAAAAACCTGGTGGGATGTTAAATGCATAATCATATATAACTGTGCGCAGGTAATAAAAACACAACCATGTTAACACGCTCGCAATGATATCGCTAATGATGTACAGGCCGATATGTATGCGGGGTTGCTTCAAAAACAAAGATTAATTAGTGCTGTGCCTGGTTTATTTTTTCCAGCACCTGGTGGGCAACTTGCATTGCACTAAAACCATCCAGAACTGTTACCGCAGTTTCAGTATTTTCGTCGATAGACTTTTTAAATGCTTCCAGTTCCATTTTTATGGCATTCCCATCCTCAACAACTGGGTTAGCAATCGCTATAGTTTTTTTTCCGTTATTTGTTTCGATATCAAAACTGAAAACATTTTTATCACCGGGTGAATCTATTTTGATGATCTCCACTTTTTTATCCAGGAAATCAATACCTATATATGCATCTTTCTGGAACAGTCGCATCTTCCGCATTTTTTTCATTGATATCCTGCTGCTCGTTAAGTTGGCCACACAACCATTATCAAATTCAATACGAACGTTTGCAATATCAGGCGTATCGCTCATAACAGCTACACCATTAGCAGAAATATAATTTACATTGCTCTTTACTATATGCAGGATAATGTCCAGGTCATGGATCATCAGGTCAAGGATTACGCTTACATCAGTTCCCCTGGGATTGAATTGTGCCAGCCTGTGCACTTCAATGAACATTGGTTTCAGTTCATAATTTTTTAGTGCAAGAAATGCAGGATTGAATCTTTCCACATGCCCCACCTGAAGCTTAACATTGGATTCTTTTGCAAGCTTCACAAGGACCCTTGCTTCTTCCATAGTATTGGCCAATGGTTTTTCTATAAATACATGCTTTCCTTTTTTAAGTGCAGCTTCGCACAGCGTAAAATGCTGGGGTGTAGGGGCAACAATATCTACTGCCTCGCAATCATTCATCAAGCTTTCTGGATTGTCGTATCTTTTTAATTGATATTTTTCAATAATGGTTTCGGCATTTTTATTATCCGGATCATAAAACCCAACAAGTAAAATATCTTCTATTTCCAGCCAGTTATTAATATGAAACTTTCCCAGGTGCCCCACACCGAATATCCCTACTTTTAACATAGCGTCAGATTAATTTGATCAGTTAGTATTTTGTTCAGCCGGAATTTCTGCAGGTACGACCTCGTCCCAAAAGCCCATGCGCCCGAATTTCTCAATGCGCTGGTCTATTCTTTCTTTAGGGCTTATTTTTTTGAGTGATTGAATGGTAGATATTAAATAATTTTTGACGATAGAAGCCGCCTCATCATAATCCCAGTGCGCCCCACCGAGCGGCTCAGGGATCACATCATCAACCAGGCCAAATTTAAGCATATCGGTTCCTGTTAGCCGCAGTTGTTCCGCTGCTGTTTCTTTTTTGTCCCAGCTCCTCCATAAGATACTGCTGCAACTTTCGGGCGATATTACAGTGTACCACGTGTTCTCCATCATCACTACTTTATCTCCTACCCCTATTCCAAGGGCACCGCCACTCGCCCCTTCTCCTATGATCACACATATTACGGGAACCTTTAGCCCGATCATTTCATAAATATTACGGGCAATGGCTTCTCCTTGTCCACGCTCTTCAGCTTCCAGGCCAGGATAGGCACCAGGTGTATCTATTAGTGTTATAACAGGCTTATCAAATTTTTCTGCAAGCTTCATTAGCCTTAATGCTTTACGGTAGCCTTCGGGGTTGGCCATACCAAAATTTCGCATCTGTCTCGTTTTGGTGTTATTGCCTTTTTGCTGGCCAATTATCATAACGGTCTCACCACCCAGCTGTGCAAAACCTCCCACCATCGCCTTATCATCTTTCACATTCCTGTCTCCATGCAGTTCAATAAAATTGCTGCACATTTTTTCAATATATTTTAATGTATAAGGCCTGTCTGGGTGACGGCTTAATTGTACACGTTGCCATGGGCTAAGATTATCTGTAAGATTTTTTTTCTGTTCCATGATCCGGTCTTCCAAAAGCCGGATGGCACCACTCATATCCGTACGGGATTTTTCCTGGGTAATCTTTAATTGCTCTACCTGGTCGTATAATTCCTTAATCGGTTTTTCAAAGTCTAAAAACTGCCTGTTTTTAAGCTGTGGCATCTGTTATATTTATATTAAATTTTATAAAGCGCTAAGTTAGTTTGTAAATGTAGTGGATACATATTTTTTTAAAAACTTTTGTTGATGAAAATTATATTTACCTATCTTTGCCGTCCTTAAAAAAGTATGGAACGGTAGTTCTCCCGATAATTATCGGATGGTTAGAATACTACCCTACATCAATGTAGGGACTGGTTCGAGCCTAATTTTAAATTAGTTCTTATTAAAAATATTTGGATCGGTAGTTCAGTTGGTTAGAATGCTGCCCTGTCATCCCTACATCAATGTAGGGACGGGTTCGAGTCTAGCTTAAATTAGTTCTTATTAAAAATATTTGGATCGGTAGTTCAGTTGGTTAGAATGCTGCCCTGTCATCCCTACATCAATGTAGGGTCGGGTTCGAGTCTAGCTTAAATTAGTTCTTATTAAAA
>JBDSEE010000019.1:0-151439 GCA_039920245.1 Ferruginibacter sp. | reverse complement strand
AAGCTGTTATCTGCGTGGTAGCAGGATTAGGAAATAATTGCAAGTTGCATGCATTCGTTATTACCACATGTGAAATATAAATCGTCTGGCAATATTCTTTTACACAGCCATTGCTCAGAGTAGCCCTAAGGCAAACCCTGAAATAACCGGTATCAGTAAAAGTATGCACGGGGTTAATCTGGTTCAGGGTAACGGGATAACCAGGACTGTTTGAAGCACTAGTGATGGTCCATTGTTGTGAAACAATTGTTCCATTACTGAATGCAGTAAAATGAACCCTGTTTACAGCGGGACTATCCCTGTTAAATGTAAATGCAGCATAAAGCTGTATACAATTTAAAATAGAAACCGGCTTACAGGTAGTAGAAGCGCAATTTGCATTTCTAAAAACTGTGAGGCATGCTGTATAGTTTCCTGCTGTTGCATAGCGATGACTTACTGTTTTATCATGGCTGCCAGTGCCATCTCCAAAGGTCCAGGTATATACCCAGTCATTATTAATATGCGAAGGAATGAAGTATACCAGGTTGGGATCGCTTGTAACCCGGGTGATGGTAAACTGTGATTGATCAATACAACTAACTGGTGCCGGCAGCACAGTAATAGAATCGCAATGGCTGGCAACGCAGGTATTTGAAATGTACACTACAAGGCATACATAATACCTGCCGGGTTGTGTGTATTCATGCACCGGGTGCCAGGCACTGGAAGTAGTACCGTCTCCAAAGCTCCAGTTGGCATAAGAATTTGCGGTACTTACCAGCGTGGTATTGGTAAAATATATTTTACGAGTCAGCAGTGAATCTGGCCTCCAGGTAAAACTTGGGTGCAGGTTGCAAACTGGTATAACTGAAATGGTATGACATGTTTCGCTCACGCAAGAGCTGGTACCGCCTGCTACTGTACGTTTCATTATGCGAAGGCAAACTGTATAAGTGCCGGGCTGGCTATAAGTATGTGTTGGATTATACTGGTTGGAACTAGTTCCATCACCAAAGGTCCAGCGTATACTATCTGTTGCGATAAGGCCAGTACTGGTATTTACAAAATGATATGTGGCGGGTGAACCACTATCTCTTACAGGGTAAAAAGAAGCAACAAGATTGCATACCACGGGAATGGTAATCGTATGGCAAACTTCACCCACGCAAGTAGTAAGGCCGCCGGGCAATCTTCTGATGATTCGAAGACAAACATTATAAGTGCCGGGCTGTGCGTAAGCGTGGTGACCATTGTATTGATTAGAAGAACTACCATCGCCATAGGTCCAGCGAACAGAATCGGTGAGTGCTGCATTTAAGCTGGTATTGTAAAAATACCAGGAATAAGGAATGGTTGACAAAGAATCCCTGTAGGGCGTGAATGCCGCTATTAAATTGCAAGTATTAGTTGGAATGGTTATGCTATGGCAAATCTCACTCACGCAATTAGTAAGCTCGCCATTAAGACTTCTCCTGATGATGCGAAGACATACATTATATGTTCCGGGTTGTGCATAGGAATGGTGTGCATTTAGTTGGTTGGAAGAATTGCCGTCGCCAAATGTCCATCGAATACTGTCATTTGCTAAAATATTTGCAGAAGTGTTTATGAAATAAAATGTGTAGAGGTTAACTGCCAGGGAATCCCTGTATTGGTAAAAGTTAGCTACCAGGTTACAGGATGTAGGTGAAGTTATCTGCAGTTGCCTGGTCAGTGAATCTACACATACAACTGTTCCGGCACCGTTGTGGCGGTAAACAATATGTGTAACATTAAAGATGCCGCTACTTTGGTAAGTATGAACAGGAAACGGAAGATTTCCGTTGATTCCATCTCCATAACGCCAGTAATGATTTGTATTGAATGAATCGCCAGGGGCCAGGGAATTAAATTGTATTGAATTTCCATTGGAGACCTGGAAGGAAAAATCTGCATTACAGGTTAAAACCTGTGCTTTAGTTGTAACACCTGCTATTACAAGCAGCATTGATAAAAGGAAGATTATTTTTTTCATAACAAGTTGGTTTAAGTTTACGAGAGGTATAACATAATGATACCACTAAGCGACAAGCCGTTGCCTGTTATGTAAAAAAAATTAAAATTGTTCCCTAATCCCGTGCAGGAATTTCTCCACTGATTTCCTTATTGGTGTGGCCCCGGAGTTAAAATGATTGGCCATTATGGAAAATATGACGAGCTTGTTCTTTTTAGTAACCAGGTAACCGCTTAAAGCAACATGATTACTTAATGTGCCTGTCTTGGCAAAAATGTATCCTGCATCTGCAAGGTAGTAGGATCTTAATGTACCAGTACCGCCTGTAGCCAGGATACGCGTTATGCGTTCCAAGCCAAACTCGTTCCTGATCTTATTGAGCAAGAAAACAAAATCCTGTGGTGTAAAAAGATTATGCCTGCTAAGGCCGCTTCCATCTACCCACTGCGGTTGCTGTGGAATATCTTTCAGGTCGGTTTTTAAAAGATTAGCAATCATCTTTCCATCATCCATTACTAATAGTTTTTTATTGGCAGCCATTAATAAAGTTTGCTCCGCAAAAAAATTATCACTGCGGTGCATCATTAATGTAAAAAGTGAATCTACAGGTTGTGAATAAAAGATGAAACTATTTTGAGCAGGTATTGCTGTATTAACTATGCTAATGTTTTGATGAAGAGTATCAGATAAAAGTTTTGCAGAGAAAGGAACCGAACTAATGAACGGAACTTCAAAGCTGCGGTTTGTTTTTCCATTGGCAGATATAGAAAATGTATTGCTATATCGTTGCCTGTTTACGTCATTAATAAAATCATTCCCATTTACTGAAATAGATAAGAGAGAATCATTGTAATAATTCACACCGTTTGGTTTGCCATTAAATCTCAACACATTTCCATATAACGGTAATTGCGATCGCTCCGACATGTAATCATCTGCATAGTCGTCCCAGGCCCAGCCACGCCCCCAGGCATTTTCTTTCCAGGTATCTCTTATGGAAATATGTTTCCCACTCCGTAAAAGATAGTTGTAAACGGGCTGCGATTTATAATCAGGATGTAAAAAGGTTGGGTCACCCATTCCTTCAATCGTGATGTTATTAGCATCCTCATATACCCGCATTCCTGGCACACTATCTCCTAAATATTTCAAACCTGCATACAAGGAAAATAATTTGGTATTGCTTGCAGGAACAAAGAATTTGTCTGCATCATGCTGGTACCAATACCTGCCGGTTGCAGGCTCATAAATGCAAATGCCTACATGTGCATGTGAAAGGATGCTGTCATGTAAAATGATCTCATCTGCCTCGTTGGAAATTTTTTTTGATGTCGAACATCCACAAAGCGTAAATAAAGTATAAAGGGTAAATAAGGTGCATAAGGGATAAAAGGACCTTGACATAAATATCGTTTTAGATTACTTAATTATCATATTAGCATATTGTCACCTTATCCTCTTTCCTGCACCCTTAACCAACGTTCTGGTATTTCATTATTACTGGCCTGCACATAGTCCTGATAACTGCAGGCAATATATTTTTTATCTGGCATTTGCATCCACCAGCGTTGGGTTTTTTTACTTTGTAAAAAACTGGTCTCTACTTCTGCAAAAGCGGTATGGAATTCATTGAAATGTTGCAGATCGTCCAGTGCGGCCTCCTGTTTTAATTTTTGCCTTCCATCAATAAAATACCAGAGCACTTGTGAAACTTGTTTTGCAGTGAGTTCATCTTTATCCTTAGCAGGATCATAACCATAAATGCCAAAACTGCTTAACTTATTGCTAAGCCCCGCAAAGCGGCTAAGCATACAGGTTTCAACGCCACTTAGACCGTTAGGGCAATATTTATTGGCAGGAGCATCGCTGTATTTTATGGCGCTGATATCAAGGCTTAACATATCCGTATTGCGAAGCACTGGCTCCATGTCTTCTATGTTTTCTGTTACTATTCCTACCCGGTAACAATCAAACCTAAGCTTGTCCATGGTTTCCAGCATGCGGGGGTGTACAAAATAACTTTGAAAAGCCAGGTGGTTATAGTGCCTCACCATGCTGGGCTCGGAAGTCAGCATCTCCATCAGAAAGTTTTCACTCCTCAGGGTGCTTTCGCCTTTTAAATCTATGATCGAATCAATACATGTTGCTTCTACCTGGCGGTTCAAATCCCGGTAGGCATAGTATTGTGCAAGCATGATATCATGGGAGCCGCCCAGCAAAAGAACAGTCTTTTCTTTTAACAGTAATTCTATGATCATGGTTTTTATAGCCGCATAACTATCGTTTATCGTGTTCCCTTTTTCTACATTGCCAATATCTGCAATCTGAATATCAGAATGCCAGTAATGGAGTTTGTATAAATGCTTACGTATGGTATCTGCTGCATTTTCATCTGCTATTGTTAAGCCGCTGCCACGGTTTTCTTTAATGCCCAGGATAACAATATCGGCATTTGATACGTCTGGCATGTCTTCATCATATACAAGCACGTGTTTACCTAATTGTCCATCGGTATAGCCCTGGTCTTCATTAAGCAAGGATAAAGAAACCGGTTGCAGAAAGTCTTTTAAATCTTCCATTCAAAAAATTATAGTTGTGGCAAACCTAAAGTATAAAAAGGAAAGTACAAACCTGCCGTATTTTAAAAACACTTTCAGCAATTACAGGCTTCCAGAATCATTTCTTATGCACATGACAAAAGTCATGCTCCACAAGAAGATGCGGAAATATATTTAAGTGGGTATAAAAAAATTATGGGTTGCTATCAGTAACTTTACAAACCGAAAATTTCAAATAAATCTTATGGCTGACGAACAAGAAGTTTTAAACGAGGTGGTAATAAAATTTGCCGGAGACAGTGGAGATGGCATGCAACTTACCGGAACGCAGTTTACCAACAATACAGCAATGCTGGGGATTGACCTGGCAACTTTTCCAGACTTTCCGGCTGAGATAAGAGCCCCGATAGGAACACTCCCTGGTGTGAGTGGATACCAGCTACGTTTTAGTAGCGACAGGATATATACGCCCGGTGATGAATGCGATGTATTGGTAGCCATGAATGCAGCAGCTTTGAAAGTCAATCTTTCGGGACTTAAAAAAGGAGGGAAAATTATTGCAAATACGGATGGCTTCGATACAAAGAATTTAAGACTGGCAAATTACCCCGAAGGAATAAATCCTATTGAAGATAATAGCCTGGAAGCATATGAACTGATAAAGGTAGATGTTACAAAAATGACCCGTGAGGCTTTGAAAGATTTCACCATGGGTACAAAAGAAAAGGACCGGGCAAAAAATATGTTTGTGCTGGGTTTTTTATACTGGATGTACAACCGGGATATGGATAATACCATTGGGTTTCTAAAAGAAAAGTTTGGTAAAAAACCAGACATTCTTGAGAGCAATATCAAAGTATTGAAGGCGGGTTATAATTTTGGTGACACTACAGAAACTTTCACCCATCGTTATACAGTAAGGAAAGCCACAATGAACCCTGGATCATATCGTTCCATTATGGGTAACCAGGCAGTTGCTTATGGAGTAATAGCTGCTTCACAAAAAAGTGGGTTGCCTATTTTCCTGGGCTCATATCCAATAACGCCAGCCTCGGATATTTTACATGAGCTTAGCAGGCACAAGTCATTTGGTGTAAAAACTTTCCAGGCAGAAGATGAGATAGCCGCTATTACATCAGCTATTGGTGCCAGCTATGGGGGTTCTTTGGGAATGACAACCACCAGCGGTCCGGGTATGGCGCTAAAAGCTGAAGCTATGGGTCTGGCTGTAATGCTGGAAATTCCTTTATTGATTTGCAATATTCAAAGAGGTGGACCAAGCACTGGCTTGCCTACTAAAACTGAGCAAAGTGATCTGCTTCAATCTTATTATGGCAGGAATGGTGAGTGCCCGATGCCGATCGTTTCAGCTTCTACTCCCAGTGATTGTTTTGATGCAGTATATGAAGCAATAAGAATTGCTGTTGAGCACATGACACCGGTTATTTTTTTAAGTGATGGCTATATTGCAAATGGTGCAGAGCCCTGGAAGTATCCTGCCAGTGCAGATCTTCCACCCATACATGTGAGTTTTAAAACAGGACTTGGTCATGGTGAAACACAATTTCATCCATACCTGAGAGATGATAAACTTGTGAGGCCATGGGTAAAGCCTGGAACTGCGGGCCTGGAGCATCGTATTGGTGGATTAGAAAAGCAAAACATTACAGGAAATATCAGTTATGATGCAGAAAACCACCAGCTAATGGTGAAGATCAGGCAGGAAAAAGTCGATAAGATCGCACACTTTATTCCAAAACAAAAATTAGATAGCGGTGCAGAAAAAGGAAAGATATTAGTGCTGGGTTGGGGCAGTACTTACGGTGCCATAAAAAGCGCATGTGCACAACTTCAACTGGATGGACTTGAGGTTTCCCATGCCCATCTCAGATATGTAAGGCCCTTTCCGGAAAACCTTGGTGACATTATTAAAAACTTTGACCAGGTGTTGATACCGGAGATCAACAACGGCCAGTTAATAAAAATAATCAGGGATGTTTACCTGGTAGATGCAAAGGCTTATAACAAAATAATGGGCGTGCCTATTACCAAAGGGGAACTTATAGAAAAAATTAAAGAGATGCTTGCATAAGCAAACGTGGGAAATAGAAATTAGTACCGCCGCTCACGACCAAGTATAAGGCTGAACTTTAAATTGAAACTAAAGTAACTATCTTTTTGTGCAGGGCTACCTCTTTTTCCGCCGCCGTTAGGCGCAGTACGTTTTTCAATCTGCCTGTCATTCAAAAGCAATGCATTATTAAGTTTTGAACCTGTTAAATAATTATAAAATAAAGCAGGGTCAATATAACGTGCACTTACGTCATCCAGGTAATCAGTATTTAACTTACGATACACAAATTCTGCCCGCACATTGAGCAATGGATTAAGTTCATACTTAACACCTGCTCCAACCGGGATACAAACCTGTTGTAATTTATAAACTGGCCTGTCAGGATATTCTTTAAATCCCTGCCCTTCCGTGCTTAAAGGTTGTAGATCTACCCAGCGATTATTCAACTTTGTTTGTGGGTTAAAGGAGAAGTAACCAATACCTCCCAAAATGTACGGTGAGTATCTTGGTGGAAATGCATCTTTTGAAGGCCAGTCAATAAACATAAACAAAGGATGTATTTCTACAATTGCTGAAACTTCCCTGATGGTACTTCTAAAGCTAAGGTTACGATTGAACCTTTCTTTGGCAATATCTGTAATACCTGAAAGAACGGCATCATCTGCAGAGATTTGCCCATAAGTTCCTTCCAGCCTCAAGCCAAGGGCATATTTATAAAGCACGTTAAAAAATAGTCCACCTGCTATATGTGTTTTGCCAATATTTAAATCTTTAAAAAATTTTGCACCAATTCCTTTCTTACCGCCCAGGTCAGTCAGGCAGTTCATCGCATTTATCGATGGCCCAAACTCAAACAGGAGCGGGGTTTCATAATATTTATCATCGTAATAATAAAACTGGGAAACAGCACGATTTGAATATGCCAACAAAAAAAAGAAACTTAAGAGGTAGGCGATTCTTTTCATTTAAATTATGATTAAGGCCGGTGTAATGTTTTGGTTATTATAAAATCTAATACAAATAAAACGATTATTCACGAGATTTATTTACCCTCTATGTTTTTATTGTAGTATTTGCACACAACTTTTAAGCCGCACAAGGTACATTTGGGTTTCCTGGCTACGCAAATATATCTCCCATGGAGTATCAGCCAATGGTGGGCTTTGTGTACATATTCTACCGGTAAATTTTTAATAAGTTGTTTTTCTGCTGCAAGTACTGTCTTTGCTCCCTGGGTCAATCCTATCCGGCTGCTCACCCTGAACACATGCGTATCTACAGCCATATTAGGCTGTTGGTCTATTACGCTGGTAATTACATTAGCCGTTTTACGCCCGACACCTGGCAATTTAATCAATTCCTCAACTGTCATGGGAACTTCTGCTCCGAATTTATTTACCAGCATCTGAGCCATACCTAAAAGATGCTTTGTTTTATTATTTGGATAGGATATACTTTTAATGAAGGGATATAATTCTTCAAAACTTGCCTTGCTCAGGGTTTCGGGCTCTGGGTACCTTTCAAAGATTGCAGGGGTGGTCATATTTACCCTTTTATCTGTGCATTGGGCAGAAAGAATAACTGATACAAGTAATTGAAAGGGATTATCATAGATTAATTCAGTTTCAGCATCAGGAGCATGCAACTGGAAATAGTCTATAACAAACTGGTAGCGTTGTTTTGTGGTCATAAAAAAGCCCCTGCTAAAAGAGGGGCAAAATAAGTAAATAAACCGGCTAAAATCAATGCTCAGTTAATTCCGTAACAGTTTTTCCGGCGTATTCTAAAATATTATTGATAGAACTTTTACGTGGTGATAAAAGTGGTACTGCATTTAATTGCTTTATAGATGCAGCCAGCAAGCCCATTTGTTCTCTTAAATTATAGTCTGATATTACAGCAGCTCCTATCGCTGCGGTCATTTCAGGGGAAGTTTCTTTGTACAGGTACTGTAGCAAATCTTCCTGAGTAAAATTGTGCATAGGCAAGTTTGATAGCTTATTTAAAATTGAAAAATTATCCATATCCACTTATTAAACGGAGCTTTCTCAGGAATATTGTATTTGTCGAGGGAATTCTACAGTTTTTATGGGGTATTTACTATAAAGACGTCTTCATTATCCTTTTTCATGTAATATTTTTCCCTGGCAAATTGCTCAATTGTATGGGCGCTGGTCTTCAATAACCCAAGCTCCTTGCGGGTTTCAGCGATCTGGGCGGTCAAAGCCTTTTCGCTTTTTTGTAATTCCTGGAGCTTGTCTTTCCTGTTTTCAATTGAAGACCAATCTTTTTCATCAAAAAATAACATCCACAGTACAAATAAAAGAGCGGTAACTATGTATTTATTTTTTAATACGGTAAATGTGCCTTTGAGGAATTGCATTTAATTGGGAATTGATTCTACAAAATAAATAATTTAATACAGATACCCCGAATTATTTTCCAAAGCGGATCTTGCCATTTGGATACACACCGGTTTCTCCCAGTATCTCCTCGATGCGTATAAGCTGGTTGTATTTGGCCATCCTGTCACTACGTGAAGCAGAGCCAGTTTTTATTTGCCCGCAATTTAATGCTACAGCAAGGTCAGCAATTGTACTGTCTTCTGTTTCCCCGCTTCTATGACTCATGATGGTATTATATCCATTTTGCTGAGCCATACTTACCGCATTGATGGTTTCAGTTAGAGTACCGATCTGGTTTACTTTTACCAGTAATGCATTGGCAATATTTTCATTTATTCCTCTTTCGAGCCGAGTTACATTTGTAACGAAAAGATCATCACCCACCAACTGGCATTTTTCTCCCACAGCTTCTGTAAGCATTTTCCAGCCTTTCCAGTCATCTTCTGCCATACCGTCTTCTATTGAAATTATAGGATATTGTTTTACCCAGTTCGCCCAGTATTTAACCAGTTGCTCGCTGGTCATTTTTTTATTATCACTTTTATGGAAAATGTATTTTTTTTCTTTGGCATTCCATAGTTCACTATTAGCTGCATCCATGGCAATTCCTATTTGAGTGCCGGTTTTATATCCCGCTGCCTGTATGGCCGTAAGTACAGTTTCAATTGCTTCTTCATTACTTTGAATATTGGGTGCGAAGCCACCTTCATCTCCCACATTGGTACTAAATCCTTTTTTCTTCAGTACGGTTTTTAATGCATGAAAAATTTCAACACCCCATTGAAGTCCTTCGCTGAAAGAACTTGCTCCAACTGGCATAACCATAAATTCCTGGAAGTCAATTTTGTTATCCGCATGGGCACCGCCATTCAAGATATTCATCATCGGCATCGGTAATATCTTTGCATTGGTGCCACCAATATACCTGTACAATGGAAGATTTGCTTCCAGCGCTGCGGCTTTTGCTACCGCAAGACTTACTGCCAGCATTGCGTTTGCACCCAGCTTACTTTTATTTTCAGTGCCATCCAATGATATCATCATGGCATCTATGCCAGTCTGGTCTGCAACGTCCCAACCTAGCAGGCTATCGGCAAGTGTAGTATTTACATTTTTTACTGCTTTTAAAACTGATTTACCGCCGTACAATTTTTTATTGCCATCCCGCAGCTCTACTGCTTCATGAATGCCTGTGCTTGCGCCGCTTGGTACTGCAGCACGACCCAGTCTTTCGTTCTCAGTTAAAACGTCCACTTCTATAGTTGGATTTCCACGACTATCTAAGATCTGGCGTGCATGTAAGGAGGCGATGTAACTCATAGTAAATGTAAATGGGTGAATGATGAATTATCAATGGTGAATAGTAAACGATTGCAAAAGTAAATAAATGTTTAGTTATCGGAGGTGAGTGATTTGAAAACTGCTTCCAGGCTTTGTTGCTGGCTTTGCAATGATACCACATCAAGATTATGTTCAAGACTGAATTGAAGCAATTGTTTTTTTACTGCATCAGCGTCGCTACATAAAAGCTGGAATTTATGTTGACCTAACGACTTAACTTCTTTTACTGCATTGATGTTATTTAATAGATCTGCATTAACATCTCCCTTGAATTCAACCAATATGGATTGAACTTCACCCTGGCTTTTTCTTAGCATAGAAATATTTTCATCTGCTACAATATTGCCTTTATGAATGATGATTACCCGGTCGCAGATTGCCTCTACTTCCTGCATGATATGCGATGAAAATAAAATGGTTTTATTAGATGCCAATGATTTTATTACGTTCCTGATCTCAATGATCTGGTTTGGGTCAAGGCCGCTGGTAGGTTCATCTAATATTAAGACTTCGGGGTTGTGAATGAGGGCAGCGGCCAGGCCAACCCGTTGTTTATATCCTTTACTTAACTGGCCTATCTTTTTGTGGGCTTCTGTACCCAGGCCTACAGATTGAATTACTTTGTCAATGCTGGTTTTCACATTGTTGATTTTATGAACGCCTGCAATGAACTCCAGGTATTCCCTCACATACATTTCGTTGTACAATGGGTTAGATTCGGGGAGATAGCCGATATGTTTTTTTGTTTCTATACTTTCATATTGTACCGGGATACCTGATACCGTTATCTCGCCCCCATCCGATGGCAGGAAACCAGTTATCATTTTCATGGTGGTTGATTTTCCTGCACCGTTCGGTCCCAGAAAACCTACTATTTCTCCTTTGTTCAAAGAGAAGGAAATATTATTTACAGCTACCTGACGGCCATAATGCTTGGAAAGATTTTGAACGGTGATGGACATGTATAGATCAAAATTACAAAAGAAGGGGCATTAAAATGCCCTGCTCTTTTCTTAAAAAATTTCTTTTGTAAATAAACATCCGATCTAAATAAAATTCAATCTACCATTTCTTGTAGCTTCTTGGCTTTGAGCCCAAGTGCCAGCAATATAAAAAAACTAGGAAGGCCTATGAATGCAGCTACCTGATGCCAGGCTGTTCTATCAAATGAGCGGTTAAAATAATAAAGGCAATTAGTGTAAGAATACTTGAAAATGATTCTAATATTTTTTTCATTTCAAAAGTAAATGTGGGCAGTATTTTCATAAACAGTTTTGAACTTTTAAGATAAATTAAGTATTAAAAAAGGCTTTGAAATTTCCATCTCAAAGCCTTCAAATATTTAATTTTTTTCTCCGCTGCCTTCTCCTGGTTTTGGCCCTCTTGCTTGTCCGCCCGGAGGACGATTACGCTGTTGTGGTGGCCGCTGCGGATTATTTGAATTCCGGTTTTGCTGCGGTGGTCTTGGTCCTTTTTGCGCTTGTTGTTGCGGCACTGGTCCCTGTTGCTGCGGGCCACGCCGGTTTTCGGGTCGTGGTGGTCGTTGTGTTTGCTCGCCTTGTTGCTGCTGTCCTTGCCCGGCACGCCCCTGTGGCTGTTGTGGCCTGCGGGAAGGTTGACCAGACTGTTGCAGGTTTTGCTGACTCCTTTCTTTATCTCTTCTTTTCCGGGTAGTTTTTTCAAGGCTTTTCAGGCTTATCTGGCCTACGATATCTGCGTATTCAGGTTCTACTTCCTTTGGCTGTTTGGTTTGCACTTCTACTGTTTCCAATACTTCTGGTCTTATCCCATCCCTGTTCTGCAGCTTTATTTTTTTTACCGTTTCGATGCTTAAGGGATAATGCCTGGTACTATCTGCCATGCTGTACCACATCAGGTTGCGGAAAATATCTTTCTTTACAAGGAACGCTCTTCCTTTGGCTACTTCCAGCATATCGGCATCGGTAGGAAAAAATTGAAGTGCATCCATATATGTATCCAGTTCATAATTCAAACAGCATTTAAGACGGCCGCACTGGCCACTTAACTTTGTTTGATTGATGCTTAAATTCTGGTATCGGGCTGCATTCGTGTTTACACTTTTAAAATCAGTAAGCCAGGTTGCACAACATAATTCTCTGCCACAACTTCCGATGCCACCCACCTTACCGGCTTCCTGCCTTGCACCTATCTGGCGCATTTCTACTTTTACCTTGAACTCACCGGCATATAATTTAATCAGTTCCCTGAAGTCAACCCTATCATCTGCAATGTAAAAAAATGTGGCCTTGCGGCTATCAGCCTGTATTTCTACTTCGGCCATCTTTAATTCCAGTTTTAGCTGGCGGGCCATGGCACGGCTGCGTATGAGTACTTGTGCTTCCCTTGCCTTGGCATCCTGCATTTTCGCCAGGTCTGCTTCAGTTGCACGCCTCAGGATCTTTCTTATATCAGGATTTTTTTCGTCGAAATTCTTTTTCTTCATCTGCAATCTTACCAGTTCGCCGGTAAGGTTTACCATACCTACGTCAAATCCATTCACACCTTCCACTGCTACCATTTCGCCTTTTTCAAAATAATGAAGGGTAGTGTTTTTATAAAAATCTTTCCGGCTGCCGTTATTAAAACTTATTTCCACTACCCGGCAACTGCTTTCGGGATCGCTGAAGGGGAGATTTGCCAGCCAATCATGTACATTCATCCTATTGCAACCACCGCTGGCACAACTACCATGGCTCTGGCAACCACCGGGTGTACTACCGGTTCCACAACTTCCACAACTCATATAATAAATAGTTTAAAAGTAAAATAATCTTGCGGAACTAATATGATTGTGGTAATTTATGCCGGTCTGTAATGCAGAATAATGTTATGCTGTACAAGAGTGCGACGCCACCGATGTTGAATATAGATACAAAAGCCAGGGCAATAATTTTTCTTCTTCTTCCGCTTTTCAACTACGCATATTCAAAGTTCCTATTGCACCAAAATTACTGATTTGTTGCTAATAATATGATACAACCTGATGGTGAGGGCGTGAAATAACATTTTGGCATTTGCATTACGCTCAATATAATAAGCGGCCTTATCCAGTTCATTCACTATAGCTTCCTTTTGCTCAAGGTTACAGAGGCGATTGATTCTTTGCGAAAACTCATGAAGACTTTGTTGCTGTGTCATTGAATCGCCGCCTGCCTGCAAGCGTATGCTATGCTGCAGAATATGAGTAAAATATTTAATGAACTGCTTTTGTTTTTCACGACCCAGCTTGCTTATTTCTTCAATTATTTTCAATTGTACGGCCGGGCCGGTTTTTACAATACTGTTCAGCCAGTCTTTTAGCAGCTGGTCCCAATCGTCGGTTGCAAGTTGTAATTGCTGTAATGCTTCCCGGTAATTTCCCTCGCTAAGTATGGAGAGCATAGCTGCTTTTTGGACTGGTATTCCTTCTTTAAGTTCGAGTGAAGCTTCAATATCTATTGGCCGGAGTAAAGGTATTTTTATAAGCTGTGTGCGGGAAACGATGGTGGGTAAAATGAGAGACTCATTTTCAGCTACCAGAATAAAAAGGGTAGATGGAGGCGGCTCCTCAATAAGCTTTAGAAGTTTGTTTCCTTCTTTACCGAGCAATTCGGGCATCCAGATAATGAGGATCTTATACTCACTCTCAAAACTTTTCAAATTCATCTTGCGGATAATATCCATGCATTCTTCAGAAGTTATATTTCCCTGTTTGTTCTCGGCCTTAATGAACTGCAACCAGTCATAGGTATTTCCGTAAGGTTGTTCCTTTACAAACTCCCGCCATTCGGTGATAAAGTCAACAGACTTTGGTTTTTCTCCCGGTTTTTTGGTGATGACGGGATAGGAGAAATGTATGTCAGGATGAACGAGATGGCTTGCCTTTTTGCAACCAGCACATTCGCCGCAGGAATCCATCAGCGGCACAAGATTATCTGGAGCGGGTGATGGTTCATCAAAAAGAGAAACAGGTTTGGATTTTGTTTCTTTGCTTCCGGTAGTTCTTTCGCAAACAATATATTGAGCAAGAGCCTGTGCAAGCGATAAGGCGCCGGAACCTTCACGACTTAAAAAAAGCAGGGCATGGCTAAGCCGGTTTTGCTGCACCATGTGCACCAGTTGTTGCTTTACTTCTTTCTGGCCAGGAATTTCACAAAACCGCAAGGTTGATTAATTTGAAGGATGAGAAGTAAATGGTGAATGGTGAAAGGTGAATAGTGAAATCTTCGGAGCTTTCACCATTTACTAATGATTACTACGGTCTTAAAGTTTACTGGTAATCTCGGTGCTCATTGGAGTTACTTTGCTTGGAAAATATGCAAGCAGGTTTCCATTTTCATCCAACAGGAACTTGTTGAAATTCCATTTTATTTCTGCATCTAATACAGCATTCTGGTCTTTATGAGTTAGCCATTGATAAATAGGCGCCATGTCGTCACCTTTTACTGAGATCTTAGCCGCCATAGGAAAAGTTACTCCATAATTTTTTTCGCAGAAGGTTTTAATTTCGTTGTTGGTACCTGGCTCCTGGCCGCCAAAATTATTTGCAGGAAATCCTACGATGACAAGTTTGTCCTGGTACTTTTCATACAACGCCTGCAACTCTTTATACTGCGGGGTATAACCACATTCTGAAGCCGTATTTACCACCAGGATCTTTTTTCCTTTGAAACTGGCAAAATCAATCGTACCGCCGGTAAGCCCATCCACCTTAAAGGCATAAATATTTTTAGGGGGATTGGTAATGGCAACTGCGGAAACATTTTTATTACCAGCTTGTGTTGCACAGCTAAGGGCTATTACTGCCATTGAAATTAGTTTTATCATTTGTTTATTTTTTTTAAACGTTTTTTAAATAATTAAGTTTGATTATTTATTGCTTTTCATAACAACCAAGATCGGGAAGTCCTACATTTCGATTGTTATTGTCCAGATCTTTTAATAAAGACGTTATAATTCCCTTATTAGTTCCCGGCGCTAACGCATTTTTTGTTATCCTGAAATTAAAGATGTTGTGATTAAGATCTATGCTATCAAATGCCGGGTCCTGGTTTTTAATTTCTGCAATAAATGTGCTGAAAGGAATTGTAGTGGCAGCTTTATATAGACAATGATCAAAATTAACATTGAAAGTTCCCGTGCCTTGTTTGCCCACGGCGATCTCATCTGTCACGCTTCCATTATCGCCCCAAAAAATAGAATTACGAAATATAGCATTTAGATTAGATGTTTGAGGTATGCCATTGCTGAGAGTGAAATCAGATATTGTGAGTACAGGTGCTTTATGTGTGAGGTAAATGGTAGAATAAGATGCGGTGGTGCAATGTGTGAAACTGTAGTCGCCGCCACCTTGTAAAACAATGTTGTTGCCGCAGTTAGAAACCAGGCAATTCTCCGCAGTTAATTTTGTTTTGTTACAGAGAATGCCAGCATTGTACGCATTATCAATCAGCGTTTGTTTTATTAAAAGTTTAGGATTTGCATTCTGCGATGGCTTATCTACTAACACAGCCTGGTAGGCATTCAATATTTCACCAAAGCTGATCTCGTTATTGCGGCTACTATCCCTGAAATAAATTCCTGGCCAGCTTGAAGGGAAAAATTTATATGGCTCATCAAGCCTGTCGCCTGTAAAAAGTATTTTGTTGGTGATAGTTCCATTTGCAATCATAGTTCCATCCACAATAAAAGGCGCATTGGCATGTGAATAAATTTTACAACCAGGCAAGATAGAAAGCGTTGCAGTGGAGGTCACCCGGATACCGCCAAGTATTACATATGGCAGCGAGTTTGTCCAGGTTGTATTACTGCTAATTGTTTTGTTATTTAAGAAAATTGCGTTTTGGCCATAAGCCTGCAATTGTACAAATCTTGTGTTGCCATTATAATTTACACTGATACTATCTGAAAGAATAAATGGTAGTGTGGCAGCATTTGGGTTTACATAAACTGTTACAAAAACATACATACTGTCATTAGCAGCTAATTCTATATTATCGAGTTGGGTGGTTGCTACGCCATTAATATTTGTTTTGAAAGCACTTCCGGCACCACCCATTAGTTTTACAGAATTGATAAGCAGTTTCTGGTTGTTTTCGTTTACAATTTTAAATACCTGGCTAACAGAACCGGCTGTAACAAAAACAGTATCGAATTTAATAGAGTCAGTGCTCAGTCTAAGCCTGGCATCAGGACTGTTGATGAAGCTATCCTTCTTGCAGCTTTGTAAACTAATATAAATAACAGAAATGAGAATGAAAAATGATCTTGGCTTCATCAGCGCAAATCTACATTAATATCTATTTACTTGCTTTTGCCAGGCAAGCGAAGCTTAATGAAGCAGGTTGTGCTTTTAAAATAACCTGGCCACAAGCTTCCAAAGTAGCGCCCGTTGTTACTACATCATCTACCAATAAAATATGCTTGCCGGTTATTTTTTCAGGGTGTTTTACCAAAAAACTCTCTGCCACGTTCTCCCACCGCTCTGCTCTGTGTTTCCGGGTTTGAGTTTCAGTGGCGTGTTTGCGTAGTACATTATTTTTGAGAACAGGAATATTCATAACTGCCGATAAACCATTACATATTATTTCTGATTGGTTGTATCCTCTTTTAAATTCTTTTTCGGGAAATAAAGGCAGTGGTACCAGGTAATCAATTTTTGAAAATCTACCACTTTGCAATAAAGTTTTGCCCATCATTTCTCCCATGTAATGTCCAATGTCTTTATTGCTTTTGTATTTAAGTTCATGAATGAGGTGCTGAACTAATTTTCCTTTACTAAAATAAAATTCGCTGTGTGCTGCTGACACGGGCAACCTACCTGTAAATATTTTTTCAAGGGCATTTCCTTGTAAACTGGCATATCCTGTATGCGGCAAAGCATTAATACAATTGAGACAAAGTAACTGTTTGTTGATGATGGTATCGCTTCCGCATCCAAGGCATACAGATGGGTAGAACAAATGGATGGCATCTAATAATATCTTATTTAAAAAAGACAATTAAAACAGGTATTTATAAAGTTCTTCTACTTTGCCCAGGGAAACTATCTCGATGTTCATTTTTATTTTACTCAATGATTTTGCATTGTACTTACTCACGAGAATTTTTTCAAAACCAAGTTTCTCTGCTTCGGCAATCCTTTGCTCTATTCTGTTTACTGCCCGCACTTCTCCACTTAGACCAACCTCACCTGCAAAACAAATATGTTGAGGGAGCACAACATCTTCGTAGCTGCTAAGCAATGCACATACAATCGCCATGTCTATGGATGGATCTTCCACCTTAATTCCTCCTACTATATTTATAAAGACATCCTTCACTCCAAAATGAAAGCCGCCTCTTTTTTCCAGTACGGCTAATAACAATTGTAATCTTCTCAAATCAAATCCGCTTACTGTTCGTTGTGGAGTACCATAAACACTCTGGGTTACAAGCGCCTGGCATTCTATTAGTAATGGCCTTTGTCCTTCAATAGTTGCTGCAATAGCAATCCCGCTTAATGCATCTTCTTTTTGTGTTATTAGGATCTCACTTGGATTCGTTACAGGTCGCATTCCCTGTCCGTTCATTTCGTAAATGCCCAGTTCAGCTGTGCTACCAAAGCGATTCTTGAGTGTACGCAAAATGCGATAAGCATAATGGCGATCTCCTTCAAATTGCAGAACCGTGTCCACCATATGTTCCAGGATTTTTGGGCCTGCAATATTTCCATCCTTGGTAATGTGGCCAATGAGGAAAACGGGTGTGTGTGTTTCTTTTGCATAACGCTGAAGTTCTGCAGCACATTCACGTATCTGGCTTATGCTGCCTGGTGCACTTTCAATGTATGGTGATTGAAGTGTTTGAATAGAATCAACAATAACGAGATGGGGTTTTAATTTTTTAATTTCTTTAAATATGGTTTGAGTGTCGGTTTCCGTAAGCAGGTAAAAGTCTTCGTTATTTAATCCAAGCCTGTCCGCACGCATTTTTATTTGCTGGTCACTTTCTTCACCGCTTATATATAAAGTAGTGATACCTTTTAATTGTAATCCTATTTGCAAAAACAATGTTGATTTTCCTATCCCTGGTTCGCCTGCAACAAGTACAATAGAACCACTCACAATCCCTCCACCAAGAACACGATTTAATTCTGTATCAGTAGTAAGAATTCTTTTTTCTTCTGCGCTGCTTACATCATTTATAGCAATCGTTTTCAAATTTGCAAGACCGCTGAAATCTTTCCATTCTTCTTTGGCGGGTTTATCATTTCCTTTTACGATCACTTCTTCTACAAATGAATTCCATTGATTACAGGAAGGACATTTGCCTGACCATTTTGCACTTTCATATCCACAGTTCTGACAAAAAAAAGCCGACTTAGTTTTACTCATGTTATAAAAGTAATGGCTAATTATAAATGTTGAAGAATAAAATAAGAAGGTTATTTAATTATTTTAGATAAGTAAATAATTGGGATTAAAAACTAAAGAATAATGAAGCAAAGTAAAAGGGCCAAACATTTCTGCTGGCCCTTTGTACTTACTAACCCATTAAATTCTATTGCTAAATTACAAATTGCCGCCACATAAAAAAATATTTTTTTTGTGATGTTAATAAAATTTCTACTTATATAGTCACTTAAAAGCTTGAGTTTGATTTATTCGTAAACAGTTATAAATCAATTGACTATAATTAAATTCTCTGTTCTACTCTGGTTAAAATTAGGTGATAAAGGCAGATTTTTTTTTCGATATAATTTGGTTTATAAAATAAACTACTCTATGTTTGTAATAAATTTACAATAAATGAAACTCGCATTTACTTTTATAATTTTGATTGCAGCAGTTATGGCAAAAAGCCAGGTAACTATACAAGGACAAGTATCTGATCTTAAGCGAAAACCCCTGAAAGGTGTAAGTGTATCAATCAAAAACAGCTATGATGGAACTACCACTGATAGCCTTGGCCATTTCTTATTTATGACTTCTGAAACGGGGGTACAGGTGTTGGAAGCGACAATTACCGGCTATAGCTTATATCAAAAAAATATTACACTTGATGGATCCCATACCAGCATACAGATCGATCTTAAAGAATTGATTACGGAATTGAATGCAGTAGTCATTACAGCAGGAACGTTTGAAGCAAGTGACCAGAAGAAATCAACGGTACTCAATTCTATAGATATTGTTACCACAGCAAGTGCGAATGCAGATATAACGGCTGCTATTAAAACCTTACCTGGTACACAACAGGTAGGAGAAACAGAAGGTTTGTTTGTCCGGGGAGGTACTGCCGGAGAAACAAAAACTTTTATTGATGGAACCCTGGTAAATAATTTCTTCTACAGTAGTCAGCCGGGCCTGGCACAGAGAGGACGTTTTAATCCATTTCTTTTTAAAGGAACCGTTTTTAGCGCAGGGGGCTATTCGGCTCTGTATGGACAGGCCTTATCATCAGTTTTATTATTAGAGTCAATTGATTTGCCTGAAAAAAGCTCGGCTGACCTTGCTTTCTCATACCTGGCGTTGGGCGGTGGATTGCAAAAGCTTGCTAAAAATAAAAGATCATCCTGGGGAATCTCATACAACTATACTGATTTAAGACTGGCATATAAACTCATAAAACAAACACCTGATTATTTTGACATTCCGGTGCTACATGGTGGTGACGCTAATTTCAGGATAAAAACTAAGAATGGGATATTGAAATACTATGCAACAGTTAGTAGTACAAAGGTTGGCTTTCGATATGCAGACATCGATTCTGCAGGAATGAAGAATGCATTTTCCCTGAAAAACCTGAATACTTACCAGAATATATCCTGGAAAGAAAGGTTGTTAAATGGCTACCGGTTGCAGACAGGCGTTTCATATAGCACAAACAAAGATGACATAGCGGGGCAATGGGAGGATCAAAATAATGTAAAGCAAGCTTCAAACCTGCCATGGTTAATTAATAAAAATTTTGGGGTTGACGTAAAAGGTCAATATGTAAATGCAAAGCTTGTCCTGGAAAAAAGACTATCGGGGTTGAATGCAATTCGTGGGGGAACGGAATACAACTATTCGAATGAAAAAATAATTTACTCACGGTATGATAACGCAAAAAGCAATGCATCTGTTACAGATAACCTGGTTGCTTTATTTGCTGAAACAGATTTTTATTTAAGCAATAAACTGGCAGCAAAAATGGGCACCAGGGCTGAGCATTCGTCTTTGATTGACAAATGGAACCTGGCTCCACGATTATCACTTGCTTATAAGTTTAAAGATAATAGCCAGGCCTCTTTTGCTTACGGACTTTTTTATCAGACCCCGGATAAAAAATATTTCCCGGCATCAACTTCACTTACATATACACAGGCGCAACATTTTATACTTCAATATCAAAAAATAAAAGATAGCAGGATCTTCAGGGCAGAACTGTTTTACAAAAAATATGATGACCTGGTAAAGACAGCCATCAGCCAGGGAAGGGAAACGGCAACAAATAATAATGGTTTTGGTGATGCACAAGGGTTAGAGATATTCTGGAGAGATAAGAAAACAATTAAAAATGTAGACTATTGGTTCTCCTATTCTTATCTGGATACCAAAAGAGATTTTCAAAATTATCCGGGAAATATTGAGCCTTCTTTCGTTGCCAAACACACAGCATCGTTGGTTGTAAAAAAGTTTGTTACTAAAATGAAAACAATGGTGAATGCTTCTTACAGCATTGCCAGCGGCAGGCCTTACTATAATATCAGGTACGACAACAGTAGTGGAAAAAATAAAATATATGATGAAGGGCGAACGGCTGGTTTTAACAGCATGAGTTTTAGCCTGAACTACCTGCCTAATATTGGCAAAGAAGGCGCAAATAAGTTTACCGTTTTTGTTTTCTCCGTAACCAATGTGCTGGGAACAAAAAATATTTATACCTACAATTATTCTTATGATGGCCAGGTAAAGCAGGCAGTGCAGCCACCTGCCAGGCGCTTTTTCTACCTGGGCTGTTTCCTTAGCTTCGGCATTGACCGCACACAAGATGCAATTAATAATAACCTTTAAATAAAACAAAATGCCGTTACAAAATTTACCCGAAGCAGAAAAAGACGAAGCTTTATGGAGCATCGCCAAAAAGAGAGCAGCTTTTAAAAAGCACTTGTCTACATATTTAATTGTAAATGCTTTTCTATGGGCAATCTATTCTTTACGGAAGAGCGTTTGCATAATGGTGTAATTCCATGGCCATTGTGGGCATTGCTGAGGTGGGGTGTAGGCCCTGGCGTTTAATTATACAAACGTATATCATAATATAGATGTAAACAATACAGAAAGAAAATACCAGAAATTAAAAAATAAACAATCTTAAAAATTAAAAAATGAAAAAAGTATTAGTAACAATTACGCTTTTAGGTTTAATGCAAATGAGTTGGGCTCAATCAGAAAAGTACATGTCAGCCATGAAAAAAAATATAAGCATCATGGACACTGCCAAAGGAGCAGATATGAATACCATGCTTGCCAATAATTTTGAACGTATTGGTGAAGCTGAAAAAACACAATGGCTTCCCTACTACTATGCATCTTTTTGCACAGTAATCAACGCATTTGGAGAACAAGACAAAAGTAAAGTGGATATGATAGCTGATAAGGCAAGTGATCTTATAGACAAAGCAGAAAAACTCTCTGAAAATAATTCAGAAATATATGTGATCAAAAGCATGATCGCTTCAGCAAGATTAATGGTAGATCCACAAAGCAGGTGGATGAAATATGGCCCAGTGTCGTCTGAAAATATTCAAAAGGCAAAGCTTGCAGATCCTGCAAACCCACGCCCTGTTTACCTGGAAGGGCAATCAAAATTTTATACTCCTGAAGCAATGGGTGGAGGCAAGGGGGCTGCTAGACCTTATTTTGAAAAGTCATTGGCATTGTATGAAAGCTTTAAACCTGCAACGGAAATCAGTCCCAATTGGGGTAAAGAACAAGTGACCAGGTTTTTATCGATGAGTAATTAACGTGTATCAAACCTAACTTAGCCTTTCCAAAATTTTTTATATGGATAATAGTTCATTATCGCCTGCTGATAGTTTGCAACTCATCAGGTCTATGATCGAAAAAACAAAAAAGGAAATTTCTGACAATAGTATTTACTTTCTTGTTTGGGGTTGGGGGGCTTTTATAGGATGTATCGGGCAGTATATTTTGAAAGTGATTTTCAATTATCCATATCATTATAGGATTTGGTTTATCACTTTCATCTGCATAATTATCACAATGGGATTGGGAATGCGAAAGCGAAAATCGCAACAGGTAAAAACGTACGTTAGCGATAGTATGTCATATTTATGGGCTGGTATGGGCATCAGTTTTTTTATTGTTTCAATTATTTTCAGCAAGATCGGTTGGCAGTATTGTTTCCCATTCTTTATACTTTTTTATGGCCTGGGAACTTTTGTATCGGGGAAAATATTACAATACAGGCCTTTTCAATATGGAGGTTTGATGGCCTTTGCGTTAGCTATTATAGCCGCCTGGTTAGATTATGATTACCAGATGCTGATAACTGCCTTGGCTCTACTGGTAAGTTATATTATACCGGGACATATTCTTCAGCATAAATACAGGCAATCAAACAAAAATGAAATTTAAAAGATATGATAGAAGAAAATATTGATAAAAGGAATAACGAGGATTTAACTGGTATGGAAAGCCTGGCAATCATTCATAAAATGATAAACCAGGCAAAAAATAAAGTTAATAGCAATGGCAATGAATGGATCATTTGGGGAACGATGATTTTTCTTGCGTCTCTTTCTACTTATTTTTTTAGTGAATTTGGCTATCCCCAATTGTTTCTTGGCTGGAATATTTTTGGCATATTGGCAATCATAATTCTTGGCTTCAGGGTTTTCCAACGCCGTACAAAAAAAGTACGCACTTACCTCGATGACCTGTTGGTACTTTTTCACATAGGCTTCGTGATATGTTTATTCATCATAATTTTTTCTATCAATGTTGCTGTTGGGCCTAATGCAGGCTTTGGATATTTCCTCATGATATACGCTTTCCTTATGCTTATACAAGGTGGAGCTATGAAGTTTAAACCTTTAATTGCAGGAGCTATTGTAAACTGGATTGGCTCCGTTGCCATTTTTATTAATACAGATTTTAAGTACGATATGCTTATTACAGCAGCCTCAGTCTTTATAGGATATATTATTCCTGGCATAATACTAAGAGTCCAGTCGAATAAAAAAAATAAACTGAATAATAGCTTTTGATAATGGAGTTTAAAGAACTGGATCCCATATTACATTCACAATTGCGGCTTGCCGTAATTAGCCTCCTGATAAGTGTGAAGGAGGCAGAATTCACTTATATAAAGGAAAAGACCACATCTACAGCAGGTAATTTAAGTGTGCAGTTAAACAAATTAAAAGATGCCGGTTATATCGAAATTACCAAACAGTTTAAAGACAATTATCCACAAACACTTTGTAAAATAACTTCTAAAGGTATTGATGCATTTGAGCAATACATTGATGCATTACAATCCTACATGAAGCCCGGAGGATGATAGGAAGCTAATTTTCGTCCAGGGGAATTTTTTCATCCACTGAATTGGCCACTACATTTGCACTCATTTTCTTTAATGGATTTTTGTACTGCTCTTTTCTTTCATTACGCATATTTATGATATCTAAGCATGTATAGATTGCCTGCCGGAAAGATGCTTCATCTGCAATTCCTTTTCCTGCTATATCAAAAGCAACACCGTGGTCTGGTGAAGTTCTCACAACATCCAATCCGGCTGTATAATTTACACCTTCACCGAAAGCAAGTGACTTAAATGGTACAAGACCCTGGTCATGATACATTGCAAGTACAGCATCAAATTTTTCATGTGTACCCCTCGCAAAAAATGCATCGGCAGCATAAGGACCAAAACAAAATATATCTTTTTGATTTGCTTCTTTTATTGCGGGCTTAATAATATCTTCTTCCTCTTTTCCCACAAGACCTTCATCGCCAGCATGCGGATTTAAGGCCAACACTGCAATCTTCGGTTTATTAATTCCAAAATCTTTTTTCAGGCTTTCATTAATAATTTTCAGTTTACTTATAATGGCATCTTTGGTAATGTACTTCACTATATCAGCAATTGGCACATGTTCAGTCAATAGACCTACACGCATATTAGATGCAACCATAAGCATCGCTACATCATTAGCATTAAAAAGGGTTTTCAGATATGGTGTGTGACCCGTAAACTGGAAATTTTCAGCTTGAATATTTTTCTTATGGAATGGAGCCGTAACAAGTCCCTGAAGTTTTCCAGCTTTTAGTGCTTCCGATGCAACTGTGAGGCTGACGATGGCGTATTTCCCACCGGCATCAGTCAACTGTCCCGGAGTAACACTTATTTCTTCTTCCCAGCAATTGAAAAGGTTTACCTGTTTAGTATTCATGCGGGTGCTATCCTTTACAGTGGAAAAACTAAAATTAATATCAGGCAAAGATTTCCTGTAAAAATTAATTAGTTTATTGCTGGCAAAAATCACCGGAGTGCATATTTCAGCGATGCGAATGTCACTAAGCGTCTTAATGATCAATTCAGTTCCTATCCCATTTATATCTCCACATGTGAAGCCTATTATCGGTTTTGTTTCAGCATTTGTCATCATTGCCAGGAAATTTTTTTGTAAAAATAATGTTTAGTTCCTTTATCCATTTGCAGTATTTACGGCACCCTTTTTAATGACATCGTAAAATTACCTGGGCCATATACATATTTATTTTTTTTTATTCCCTTTTCAGCACTTAAGCACAATAAAAACCAACACATTGCGTAGTATATGTCTTAAACAGCCTAAACAGTTGTTTATCATTATCCTAATAAACCAAAACGCATTCAGCTAATGAAGATCTTATACTTCACAATTACAACCTTTATATTTTTATTGGTTACAACATTTGTAAAAGCAGATGATATTATTTTTCCAATGGGCCAAAACCTTGGCGGCGCACCAGCCTGGAAATATAAAGGAGGCGGCAACAATTTTGATGGCACATTATGGAAAACATTATCGTTTTCTGAAACCAGCTGGCTAACGACAAATTCAGCTATAGGTTTTGGAAATTCTACTCCTGTAAGAAGTACCGATATACCTACCGATAATTCTGCAGGTGGAGGAGGTTCTAATGGCTCAAGATATCCTACACTTTATTTCAGAAAAACTGTAAACATAGCCGATCCCACAGCATATTATTCATTTACTATTAATACCCAGTTTGATGATGGAATAGTTATCTGGATCAATGGGGTGGAGGCTTTTAGAAATAATATTATTGCCAATCCTACCTATAGCGCTTGGGCGACAGCATCTCTCTCTGGAAATGGAGCTACAATATTTACAGCCACGATTGCAAATTCAATGTTTATTCCCGGAGATAATATTATAGCTGTGGAGGTTCATCAAAATGCAGCAAATAGCAATGACTTATTTTTCGATATGGAATTAATTGGAGATAACAGTGCAACATCTGCTGTACTCACAAGAGGACCATACCTGCAGAGTGGCAGCCAGAATGCTTTAACCTTTCGGTGGAGAACTGATGTGTCCACAGATTCTCGTGTAACATGGGGATCGGCTTTTGGATCCTATACAGACACTATCGATTCAAGTACTTTAACCACAGAACATATTGTCCGCATAAGTGGATTAAACCCAGATACTAAATATTGGTATACCATCGGCTCAACAACCCAAACCATCCAGGCTACCAATACAAATTATTTTCTTACGCTACCACCCGATAATACCAATAGAAAATTAAAATTCCTTGCGATAGGTGATTGTGGCAATGCTTCAACAAACCAGGTTGATACAAAAAATGCATTCGTGAATTTTATCGGCACAAATAATATTGATGCCATGATATCATTAGGAGATAATGCATATTCAAGTGGCCTTGACAATGAATTACAAACTGAATTTTTTGACATTTATAAAAATGATATTTTAAAATACTATAAGCTCTACACTTCACCAGGAAACCATGACTATGGAAACAATAGTGCAAATACAGGTGTAAGAAATAATGCTTATTACAATAGCTTTAGTAATCCTACTGCAGGAGAAGCGGGTGGATCTCCCTCAGGAACGGAAGCTTATTATTCTTTCAATGTAGGAGATGTTCATTTTGTATCTCTTGACTCTTACGGAATGGAAAACTCCAATACAACCAAGATATATGATACACTGGGTACCCAATGCGTTTGGTTGAAAAATGACCTTGGAAATAATACAAAAAAATGGGTTGTTGTTTATTTTCACCATCCGCCATATACAAAAACAAGTCATAATTCAGATTCAGAGCAAGACCTGATTGATATGCGTGAAAATTTTATCCGCATTATGGAAAGGTATGGTGTGGATCTGGTGTTGAATGGGCATGCTCATGGATACGAAAGAAGTTATTTATTAAAAAACTTTTATAAAGCACCAGGAGGGTCAACAGCACTTTATTCAGCTGATTTTGTAAAAGCGTTACACACAGCAGATAGTTCTTCTGCAAAATATAATGGTTCGCTGTTATCCTGCGCATATAATTACAATAGTGGAAAATACCAGCATGGTTCTGTGTATGTAGTGAGCGGTTCTGCGGGCCAGATAGGAGGCTCTGCTACAGGATACCCACACAAGGCAATGGTTTATTCAAATAATACAAACGGTGGATGCTTTTATTTTGAAGTGAATGGAAATCGTTTGGATGCAAAGTTTATTTCATATTCTGGCACAGGCGGATCTGTAGCACCATTAATAAGGGATTCTTTTACCATTTTTAAAGATGTAAATAAAGTACAGGATATCGTAATTGCTACTAATACTCTTCTCACGCTGGCTGCTTCCTGGCCTGGTACATATTCCTGGCCTAACAATGCCGGAGCTACTACCCAAACGGTGAGCATCAATACAGCCACTAACGGTACTTTTAATTATATTGTAAGAGATGCAAATAATTGCCTGAAAGACTCATTTCATGTGATCATTACCGCTCCAGTCGCTGTATCAGTTATTGACTTTACAGCACAAGCAAGAAGCACAATAGTTGCCTTACAATGGACAAGCTCTAAAGAAACCAACAATCGTTATTTCAATATTGAAAGATCAGTAGATGGAATTCATTGGTCTGCTTTAACACAAGTAGTTGGCGCAGGTAATAGCTCCCTGGCACATACTTACCACACTGCAGATAGCAATCCATACGAAGGATTTAATTTTTATCGTTTATCTCAAACAGATTTTAACGGAAATAGCCAGGTGTTGGATATTAAAAAAGTAATCTATAGCAGTAGTTCGGATCTTATCGTCAATGTAAAAAATGACGGTAAAAATAAAATGATGGTTTCCATCAGGGCGAAGGGCACCTCAATAGTTTCATTAAAAGTTACGGATATGGCAGGTAGAGATTTGCTAAAAGAATCGGTAAATATTGTTGGTGGATATGTAGAAAAAATACTGAATCTACAAAATGGCTCATATATAATTACAGTGATTAGCAAAACCGGGGCGCAGGTTACAAATAAAATACTGGTTGAATGATACCATAAAAAATTAAAAAACGTTAGTTCTTCAGCCGGACTAATCCCCCGGCCACAGAATTAAATTTAATATCCTGATATATGAAAAAATTTTTACCCTTCTTTTTGCTTCTCCTGATCATTGCCGCCTGTACCAATGCACAGGTGGTGAGGCCTTTCGGGGTAAGGTATTATAATCCTTCTGTCAGAGGTAATATTGTTTACATATCTAACAGCAGTATTTCCACATCAGGTGTAGGTACGGGTAATCCCGGCACTGGCGAAGTTGCCCCAGCCGGTACCAGTAAAGATAACAATGGCGCAGGCATCAACATTGACGTTGATAATTCTCCTTCTGTGACAAAATTGCCGTTCAATAGCACCTGGAATTATCATTCAAATGGTGCAGCTCCTGCAAATGACATAAGTGCAAGAACCTGGATTAACTCTGCCTATATAATGCCTGCAGCCTGGAACACCGGTGCTTCAGGAACCAATACAGGTCCATATGGTTTTAATAGTACTCAAAATACTTGTGTGCCCAACGGTAGCACGCTTTGCACACCCGGTGGGGGAGCAAATAAATACAGCTCATATTATTTTAGAAATTCTACGCTAAGTTTTACTGCAACTGAACTTTCAACAACTTTTACTTCAATCCAGTTAAATCTAAAAAGGAATGATGGGGTTGTTATTTATATCAATGGAGTAGAAAGGGCAAGAGATAATATGCCTGCCGGTACGCCGGTCTACGGAACTTTTGCTTCTGCGGCAATAGCTACGGGCGTAACTGAGAATTACACTGTTAATCTAAGCCCAGCATTTTTTGTGACTGGTGCAAATACAATTGCAGTGGAAATACACACCGATAAGTTAAAGGCTGCCGATATGAATTTTGATATGGAGGTTTTAGGTGTACCCCTGGATAATTCCGGAACATTCAATTCATCTACATCAGATCTTGCATTGGCAACTTCCTGTAACAAAGTTTTATTTGCCGGATTGTATTGGGGTGCCGACCAGGGCACGGACGGTGTAAATACTTCATGGATTACAGCAAATCACAATAAGGTAAAATTGAAACTTCCCGGTGGAGCTTATCAAATAGTTAATTCTCAGCAGTCTGATTATCATAGTGCTGCTTTATCTGCAGGATTACCACACACAGGGTATTTATGTTTTGCTGACATCACAAGTATATTAAATACTACAAGCCCGAATGGGACTTATAGTGTAGCAGACATGATTGGTCCTGTTGGCATAACCAATGCCTGTGGTGGCTGGACGATAGTGATCGCTTACAGTAGCCCGACGCTTACACCAAAAAACCTAACTGTATTTGACGGTAGTGTAATTATAAATGGTGGAGATCCGCCGGTAGATATTGCTATTAATGGATTTCTTACACCTCCAACCGGTCCTGTGAGTTGTGAACTTGGAGCTGTGGTTTATGATGGTGACCGTGGTTCAACAGATGCTTTTGGATTTGAACAAAATGGTACAGCTTCTTTTTACGACCTGGCGACCACTGCTGTTCCTTTCAATGGCACCGCAGATGCCTGGAACAGTAAGATCTCTTACAAAAGTAGTATCGTAACGAGCCGTAACCCAGCATTTCAAAATACCTTAGGTTATGACGCATCTATCTTTGATCTGCCCAATACTTCAAACGCACAACTTTCTAATAGCCAAACGGGTGCTACAGTAAGGTTTTCGTCACCAAGTGAAAATTATTTTGTGCACGTAGTTACTACCGCAATTTCCCAGTTCAATCCAAGTTTTAATCTTACTAAAACTTCCGCAGACATAAATGGCGGAACGCTTATAGCAGGAGACAGCCTTCGTTATTTGATAAACTATCAAAACGTAGGAAACGATGTTTCTTTAAACAGCATTATAACAGATAACATTCCCTTGGGTGCTTCTTATTTACCCGGTTCTTTAAAAATAAACGGTGTCACAAAAACAGATCCCTCTGCAGATGACCAGGCTGAATATAGTCTTACAAATAATAAAGTCACTTTCCGCATAGGTACAGGTGCCACTGCCGCAGCAGGTGGATCTCTTACAGTAAGTGGTTCCGGCAATGTCCAATTTGATGTCGTACTGGCAAGTTCCTGTGTTATACTTGGCTGCACTTCAGATTCTATACATAACTCTGCAAGGATTGATTATACGGGACAAACTTCCGGCAGTTCGCTTCATGATACAAGCGGTATCAATGTTAGCGGTTGTGTCAGTATTCAGCCTGTGGTAAACTTTGTATATGGTCCTTGTTTTAATCCACAGGATACATTGATTGTAAATAGTTGCCCTGTTACCAGCATTACAATACCATGGCGCAAGTATGCAGGATATACAATATATTCTGCACTTCCATTTATTCCTGCCAATATTTATAATCCACTTACGCCTGTTACCAGTTCCCATGTTTATTGGGCTTATTATACCAATGGGTCGGGCTGTTCTCATACAATTAAAATAAATATCATCATCACGCCTTGCCCGGATATTGATGATGACGACGACGGTATTCCTGATTATGTGGAATTTAATAATACGCTTTCATTAGCAGATCATAACGGTAACGGAAAGCCCAACTGGAATGATCCATTGTATCCTGGCTGGGTTGATAATAATACTGATAATGTAAACGATAACTTTGATTGGGGTGCAGATAGTGATAACGATGGACTACCAAATTTTTATGATCATGATTTCTGGGTATCATGGGTGGATGTAAATGGGGATGGGGTAAATGACGCTGCTGATATGGACCTGGATGGCATTCCCAATCAATACGACAGGGATAGTGATAATGATGGTATTCCCGACGTAATGGAATCTTACGGAGTTGATACTAATGGCGATGGTAAAATAGATAATTATGTTGATTCAGATAATGATGGCTTCTCACAAAACGTGGACGCCAATACCACTGGTGTAACCGGCTCCGGCGTTGGATTAGGCCCTCAGGATCTTGATGCAGATGGAATTCCAAACTACCTGGATAGCGATAGTGACAATGATGGAATACCGGATGTAATAGAAGGATTGGGTACAGATGCTAATAACAATGGTAAAATAGATAACTATATAGATACAGACGGCGATGGCTTAAGCGATGCTGTAGATGGAGATGTGGGAAACGATAATGTATCGGAAAACTCAATTAACGCTTTATTGCCTACAGGACCTGATACCACACCGGTAGATGGAAGAGCTGATAGTTATCCTTATAAAAATATGGATAATGATAAGCGGGCCAATCCTTATGACCTTGATAGCGATGGGGATGGTATCGCAGATGTAATTGAGGCGGGATTTACGGATGCCAATTATAATGGTTTTGTAGATGGAGGGACGAGTTCTAATGGATGGAACTCCGCTATTCAATTGCAGGCCAGCCTCGGTTTATTAAATACTGATGGCCGTGGTAGCCCCGATTATTTAGACATAGATGCCGATGATGATGGCATACCTGATAACATCGAGGGACAAACTACCGCAGGATACAAATTCCCAGTTTATACTGATACAGACAGCGATGGTATCGATAATAATTATGATGCCGTGGTAGGTTTCGGTGGCTCCGGAATTTTCATCGCGGACTTTGACGGAGATGGCATTCCTGATTACCGGGATACTGATACTGATGCCGATGGTATTATTGATATTGTAGAAGGAAATGATTTTAATCTGAATGGTGTTTGGGATGATAATGTTACACTCACGTTGCTCGATTCTGATGGTGATGGATTAGATAATAAATTTGATTCTCTTAATTCTGTTACCAATATCAAAGGAACTTCATACCGGATGGGTACAAGCGGAAGTCTTACAGGAGACCCAACACCAGGCTCAAGAACCCCTGTGCAGAAAACAGTGCCATCACAAACTAACCGTGACTGGCGTTACGTAGGGGTAGTATTGCCTGTACAAGTATTACAATTCAATGCTGTGCCACAGCTTCAGACAGTCTTTCTTAGCTGGAGTATCATTAGCCCACAATATCTTGATCATTTTGAGATTGAACGAAGTACAGATAATTATACTTTCATTAAAGTAGGCGATTTGGCGGCGACAAATGTTATAAACCAAATGCAGAATTATAATACAGTTGATGAGATCAAAAACGTTAAGAGTGAAATTATTTATTACAGGCTTAGGATCATTGCAAGAAATGAACAGGAGAATTACAGTAATGTCTTATTGGTGAGAACATCGCTAAATAAGCTTTCATTAATAATCTCTCCAAATCCTGCAAATAATTTTACAAGTGTGAATTTTGTATCAGATAAAAAAACTCTTGGAACCTTTAGGGTACTTGATAATACAGCGAAAGAAATGTTGGTAATAAAACAAATTATTAATAAAGGAAATAATTCAATACAACTTACAAACTTATCTAAGTTGAGTAACGGTGTATATACATTACAGGCCTTTATAGGAGAAGAAGTGATCACCCGTAAACTCGTTATTCAAAACCGCTGATTTGAACCCACTCATAAACCACAAAAAATACCCTCCTTTTAATAGAGGGTTTTTTTATTTGTAGGTTTGCAACGTATGTATACTATTAAAAAATCACTGGGCCAGCATTTTCTAAAGGACGAAAGCATCATAGATAAGATAGTAGAGACCCTTATGCAAAATCCATTTTCCCAATTACTTGAAGTAGGTGCTGGGGCGGGAGCTCTCACTAAAAACTTGTTGAAAATAAAAAATATCGATTTTAAAACTGTAGAACTGGATGATGAAAAGATAGGTTTTCTGAAGCAAAAATTTCCTGTGTTACAAGACAAACTTATTCATTCTGATTTCCTTCAAATGGAAAAACCATTTGAAAACAACTTCACTGTCATTGGCAATTTTCCCTATAATATTTCAACCCAAATTCTTTTTAAGATACTCGATTGGAAAAATGAAGTGCCTGTCATAATAGGCATGTTTCAAAAAGAAGTTGCACTCAGAGCGGCGGCAGTACCCGGTTCAAAAACATATGGTGTGTTAAGTGCATTGATACAGCCATATTATGCCATAGAATATTTATTTGATGTGCCTGCAGAAAGTTTTAACCCACCACCAAAGGTTGTAAGCGGCGTAATCAGGCTCACTAGAAAAGATCATATGCTGGATGTGAAATCGGAACGGGCATATTGGGTATTGGTAAAAACAGCTTTTAATCAACGCAGAAAAACTATGCGAAACGCAGTAAAAAGTTTGTTTAGCGCAGAGGAACTGAAAGATGAATTATTTAACCGTCGGGCTGAAACGATTAGCATTGAAGAATATGCCGCATTAACGCATCGCATGTATTAACGACTTACTTTAAGCTTAATTTTGCAGACCGGGTTTTAATCAAAAAAATTACTGGGATGACTATTATTAAAAAATAATTTAAAATTTAATGATTGCTGATAGCCAGATTAAATTAAGGATTGTTACTGCTGCTGCTTTATTTGACGGCCATGATGCTGCCATTAATATTATGCGCCGTATACTGCAAAGCAAAGGAGCAGAGATTATTCACCTTGGCCATAACAGGAGCGTTGCTGAAATAGTTGAATGTGCTATTGAAGAAGATGCGCACGGAATCGCAATTACCAGTTACCAGGGTGGTCATACAGAATTTTTTAAGTACATGAAAGACCTGCTTGATGAGAATGGATGCAGTCACATAAAAATTTTTGGTGGTGGCGGTGGCACCATTCTACCATCTGAAATTGAAGACCTTCATCAATACGGAATTACCAGGATATATAGCCCGGATGATGGGCGCACTATGGGCCTGGAAGGAATGATAGAAGACCTTTTAAAGAAAGCAACTCCGGCAAATGGTAGCAGCGTAAAAAATTCAAACGGCTCCATTCAGAATGGATCATTTGCGCTGGGAGAACTAAGGGATATAAAAAAAATCGCTTCTGCTATCACACATGCTGAAAACGGTGAAGCTGTGGAATCTTATATCAATACTTTAGAAAGAGACTCAACGAAAATCAACAAGGAAACTAAAGCTATTATTCCTGTGTTGGGTATTACAGGAACCGGGGGGGCTGGAAAATCATCCGTAACAGATGAAATCGTACGCAGGTTTTTAAATGCTTACCAGGATAAAACGATTGCAGTAATCTCTGTAGATCCCAGCAAAAAGAAAACTGGCGGAGCTTTGCTTGGTGACAGAATCCGTATGAATGCCATTTCATCGCCAAGGGCATACATGCGTAGCCTTGCAACAAGAGAAAGTGATAAAGCCCTTAGCCTCTATGTTAAAGATGCGATCAATATTTGTAAGGCCGCTGCATTTGATTTTATCATTTTGGAAAGTGCAGGTGTTGGTCAGAGTGATGCATCCATCCTCGATTTTTGTGATGTGAGCATGTATGTGATGACACCTGAGTATGGCGCTCCTTCACAATTGGAAAAAATAAATATGCTTGATTATGCAGATGTGGTTTGCATAAATAAATTTGACAAAGCAGGGGCGCTTGATGCCTTGCATGATGTGCGAAAGCAATATAAACGCAACCATGCACTATGGACTGCGAAAGACCAGGATCTTCCCATAATTGGTACAATAGCAGCACAATTTAATGATACAGGTGTGAATGAGTTATTCGAAAGACTAATGGAAAAAATTGCAGAAAAAACCACTATAAAATTCCAGGGCGAAATAGAACATCATAATCATTCTAAAGATACCAGCAGCCAATCAACTATCATTCCTCCAAAGCGGGTACGTTATTTATCAGAGATTGTTGAAACTATTGAAGAATATGATAAATGGGTGGTCGATCAGGCCGGGCTTGCTACAAAACTTTACCAGGTAAATGGTGTTATACAAAATTTGCCTGGCGCAAAAAGCAACACTATTTCTGATGAACTAAATAGTTTCAAAAAATCATTGGAAGAAAATCTAAATGGGATTTCTAAAAAACTTTTAGACAACTGGACAACTACCAAAGAACGTTATACAAAAGAGTTTTATGAATTTACGGTAAGAGATAAAGTAATAAAGCAACCACTTACTTATAAAAGTTTATCAGGTACAAAAATTTCTAAAGTTTATCTACCACAGTTTAGTGACTGGGGTGATATTTTAAAATGGCAATTGCAGGAAAACGTTCCGGGAGAATTTCCTTACACAGCAGGTGTATTTCCATTAAAGAGAGAAGGCGAAGATCCTACCCGAATGTTTGCGGGTGAAGGTGGTCCGGAAAGAACCAATCGCCGGTTTCATTACGTAAGCCTTGGCCAGCCTGCAAAGCGCTTGAGTACAGCATTCGACAGTGTAACATTATATGGCGAAGACCCCGCCTATCGGCCTGATATTTATGGTAAGGTGGGCAACAGTGGCGTAAGTATAGCCTCAGTGGATGATGCAAAAAAACTGTATAGTGGTTTTGATCTTTGTGATCCTAAAACTTCTGTAAGTATGACCATTAATGGACCTGCTCCTATGTTACTGGCTTTTTTTATGAATGCTGCAATAGATCAGCAATGTGAAAAATATATTGTTGAAAATAATCTTAGGGAGACTGTAAATAAAATCATTGAGGATAAATATAGTATTGATTCTTTACCCAAATATATCGGCACCGACAACAAAATCGTTTCTCCATTCTCAGGAAATTTTTCCGGGGCATTGCCCGACGGAAATAATGGATTAGGGTTAAGGCTATTGGGCCTTAGTGGCAAAGATGTATTGCCTGAAGATATTTATGAGCAGATTAAAGCAAAAGCATTGGCTACTGTAAGAGGCACTGTGCAGGCAGATATATTAAAAGAAGACCAGGCCCAGAACACCTGTATTTTTTCTACAGAATTTGCATTAAAGCTAATGGGAGATGTACAGGAATATTTTATAAAAAAGAAAGTGCAGAATTTTTATAGCGTAAGTATAAGTGGATATCATATTGCTGAAGCGGGTGCCAATCCTATAACACAGCTTGCATTTACTTTATCTAATGGCTTTACTTACGTGGAATACTATCTTAGCCGGGGTATGAACATAGATGATTTTGCGCCAAATCTTTCTTTCTTCTTTAGCAATGGAATGGATCCTGAATATAGCGTTATCGGGCGGGTAGCCCGCCGCATTTGGGCAAAAGCCATGAAGTATAAATACAAGGCAAATGACAGGAGCCAGAAATTGAAATATCATATTCAAACAAGTGGGCGCAGCCTGCATGCACAGGAAATTGATTTCAACGACATCCGTACGACTTTACAGGCACTCTATGCCATTTACGATAATTGCAATTCTCTGCACACTAACGCCTACGATGAGGCCATTACTACACCCACGGAAGAAAGTGTAAGGAGAGCTATGGCAATACAACTCATAATAAACCGTGAATTGGGTACTGCAAAGAATGAAAATCCAAACCAGGGATCTTTCTTAATTGAAGAAATGACCGACCTGGTGGAGCAAGCTGTTTTGACTGAATTTAATCGCCTTACAGAAAGAGGAGGAGTGCTTGGTGCTATGGAACGTATGTATCAGCGCAATAAGATCCAGGAAGAAAGTTTGTATTATGAAACTTTAAAACATACCGGCGAATATCCAATTGTTGGTGTAAATACGTTTCTAAGTAAAAAAGGATCACCCACAATCCTGCCTACAGAAGTTATCCGCAGTACTACTGATGAAAAAGAGCAGCAGATAAAAACGCTTGAGGCATTTAAAGAACGGCACTTCGATAAAAGTGAAGCGATGTTAAAACAGCTCCAAGCCGTGGCGATAGCCAATGAGAATCTTTTTGAAGAGTTGATGGAAACGGTTAAGTATTGCTCACTTGGACAAATTACAAATGCTTTATACAGCGTGGGTGGCCAGTACAGGAGGAATATGTAGGGTATAATTTTTTTCTAGCACTTGCTTTCTAAATATTTGTTTCCTATTTTGTCTTAATCTTTCGGTTACCCCCAAAAGATTGAATCTTCACTTTATTATTTACCATAAAACTAAATTTCATGAAAAGATTGATTTTAATTTCATTCTGGTCTTTATTTGTTTTTGGATGCAATGACAAAACAGAAAAGACAGAAGCAACAACTGGAGATTCACCTAAAATGGCTTCAGCCACTTCCACCGACGAACTGGTATATCCCTATACCTTGGATCAGCCTTACAAGGACTGGCAGCCAGGAGATAAACAGCATGCTGTAATGGTTATGAATGCTTTAAAAGGCTATGAGTCTGGGGATATAGATGGTGCTATGGCTGGTTTTGGAGATAGCATTGACTTGAGGTTTGATTATTATCATGGTAAGCTAAGTCATGATAGTCTTAAAAATTATTTTATAAAGGACCGGGCTAATTACAGTAATATTAAAATTAAAATGGGGGATTGGGAATCTGTTATTTCAAAAGATAAAAAAGAAGAGTATGTCACTATGTGGTATAAGCAAATCATCACAGATAAAGCAGGTAAAACAGATTCGCTTGCAGTAATAGATGATGCGAAAATTGTAAACGGAAAGATTGTAGAGCTTGATGAAAAAATTCAGCATTTCCCGAAAAAATAAATGTTCTGATATTTAAAAGCACCCTCAAATTTTTGAGGGTGCTTTTTTTGTACATGCCTTGATTATATTTTTGATAACGCCAAAATGGCTTTTTTCAAATTGGCTGCTTTTCCCAGTACAGCTTTAAAAATATCTCCCTCATTGTTTATCCTTGCTATTGAATTTAAGATATTAAAGTCTGTCATCTTCAATCCCTTTTTTACTTCTTCCCAGTGTAGCGGCATAGATACAGTTGCTCCTGGTTTGGGCCGTAAGGAGTAGGGAGCTGAAACGGTTGCTTGCGGTCGGTTTTGTAAAAAGTCAATGTACATTTTGCCAGAACGATTCTTTACCTGCCGCTCGATGCTTGTATAAGAAGGGATCTCTGAATGAACCTTAGTGGCTATAGAACGTCCAAATTCTTTTGACATTTCATAATCGTACTTTCCTCCGAGCGGAATGTAAATGTGTAATCCCGTGGAGCCCGATGTTTTACAGTAAGACGAAACTCCAATAGCATCCAGGATTTTCTTTGTAACAAGAGCGGCTTCTATTACCTGGTTAAAAGTATTTTTATCGGGATCAAGGTCTATGATGCACCAATCAGGCATGCCGGGGTTTGTTGTCTTACTATGCCATGGATTCATTTCAATGCATCCCAATGATGCCATATACAACAAGCTTGCTTCATCATTGCAAACGAGGAACTCTTTGTCTCTTCCATCTGTCTCACTATGATACGGGAAAGTTTTTATCCAGGCAGGCACTTTTCCTTTTACGTCTTTTTGGTAAAACGCCTCACCACTTATTCCATTAGGATACCTGTTAAGTGTTTCAGGCCGGTCTTTCAGGTAGGGAAGTATGAATGGTGCTACCTGGTAATAATAGTTTATCATATCCCTTTTGGATACTGTTGTTTTCAAGCCATGTTTTACTGATGCAGGCCAGTATACTTTTGAAAGATTTCCAAATTTTAATGCATGATCGTTTATAGACCTTTCCTGTGTTTCATCAGTAGGATTCAATAAAGTTTTTCGTTCTTGTTTGCTGGGCGAGGGAATGATTTTATGTTTATGAAGTGTTTTGTCATTGCTAATGGGTAACGGTACTTCCCAACCTATGTTGGCTGCTTTTTTATCTTCTCTGAAACCTTTAAAGGAAGGATGCCTTAGTGCCTTATCGGGAGTAAGTTCACGATAGGTAATTTCACAAACAACCGCAGGCTTCACCCATGTTACTTCTGCCTTTGGTGGGTCAGGCCTGAACCTGCTTGGCTTATTGTAATCCGGAACAATCGCAAACGGACATTTTCCAGTTTTATGTTTTTTTAATTTTTGCAAAATCAGTTCCTGGTCTTTAATACTAAAGCCAGTGCCTACGGGCCCGATAAATTCTAATTTTTTATTTTCATAGACCCCCAGCAACAATGCGCTGAAAGGCTTCTTGCTGTTCTCATTATTTGTATACCCACAAATGATAGCTTCCTGTTGTTTGGAAGTTTTTATTTTAAGCCAATCTTTAGACCGACTTCCCGGGGAATAAATGCTGGCTGATTTTTTAGCCATAATACCTTCCAGGCCCATTTTATCTGCGAGCTCAAAAAAATGTTTTGCATCTGAATTAAAATTTTCACTGAACCGGATGAAATTATTTTTATTTGGTAATATTTTTTTTAGCAGGTTTCTTCTTTCTTCCAGAGGCATATCCATCAAGTTTTTTCCGTGCTTCCACAACAGGTCAAAAAGATAATACACGAGCTGCCCATCGGCTTCGCTTCGCCATTGCTGCAGGGCACTGAAGTTGGGCATCCCATTTTTATCCATCACTATTATCTCTCCATCAACTATGGCATTTATATTCCATTGTTTTAATACTTCATAAATAGGATAAAATTTTTCATCAAAACTTTTTTGATTGCGGGAAAAGATATGGACTTCCTTTTTGTTTAAGATTGAAATAGCCCTGTATCCATCCCATTTTATTTCATACAGCCATCCTTCTTCTATGGGGGTTGTGTCCGCAAGGGTAGCAAGCATTGGCTTGATCGGATACTTGTTTAGTTCAGAAAATTTATTTTTTTGAGTGTTACCTGCGATTCTACTTCTTGTTGATTTTGCTAATGGCATAACTTAAAAAAGTTATTATCGTGCCAGACTAATATGCAAAATCCATCACTGCGTTAAACCTAAACGTTTTATGTGGCTGAATAGAAACGCCCAAAGATTTATAGGCAGGGTCTAAGAAGATCTTACGATGCCCAAGCGACGCTACGTTTTCATCAATGAGTAATGTTATTACTATTCCTAATGCTTTATCATGCCCATAGTCACAGCATTCACCAAAAAAATAGCTGTTTTGCTTGCATGAATTATTTTTTCTGTCGTGGCCAACGTAACCTATTGTTCCCGAACTTTTAGCATGACATTGGGCGCTGGTAAAACATTTTTCATCGGGTTTTAATATACCTATGGGCTTCATTGTTTTCATCATAGCTAACAGAGACTTCAGGTTGCTGTTGTTTTGTAAGTAAAGCTTGTCCGGTGTATTTATATATTTGATGATAACTGTATTTGCAAACAAAGAAGGATTTGTACGGGCAAGATTTAAAATATGGATAAGATTTTTTTCTTCTTCAGCTAAATAATCCGTACCAGAAGCAGTGTTGCAAAATTCATATTTACTATCATCCCATTCGGATGAGAAAGTAGATAAAGGCGAAACATAGCTATCATTAGTGTCCTGAATTGTATAGGATAGCATTGCAAATATTACTGGCAAAATAAAAAACAAACTACAGGGCTTGTACATTCTTTTCAATCTCATAATCAAAGATTACAAAGCGTTTGGAATTTAATTATATCTGGGATGATAAACCTTTGTGAAATATTTTGTGTTCCTTTTTTTGCCAATTCATGGTGAATATTTTCCACATATAATTCAGCATAAATGCATAATATTTTCTTGATTAATTAGTCAAATATATTTTAAAACTTAAAACAATTTTATATGGGACAGAAAGCAAAATATGGTAATAAAACCTACGAAAATGAGCAGCCAGAAGGTTGGTTCGATCCTGAAAATTATTCCCGTAATCGCAGCCGGGATAGCAATTATAAAGATCGAAATTCTGCGATACAATACCAGGACCGGATTTGCTTGGGCGAAAGTTATGGTCGGGCAAATTATGCTATCGGCCAGGATGCAAATTCAGGATTTCCTGCCTATCGTCATATAACTGACAGCCCTCGCAAAATGGATGAGGTTATTAGTACAAGGCGGTCATACTTATACGGAGATAACTTTGAAGGACCCGTTAGATACAAAGATGAAAGAAGTTATGAGAAAGAAAGGCGAATGAATAATGATCAGGACAGAAACACGGGTAACAACGGCAGGCATGATGGGCAAAATAGAATGAATGGGCACCAGGATCATGATCGAGATTGGTGGGATAGAACAACGGACGAAGTCGCATCCTGGTTTGGAGATGATGATGCAGAAAGAAGAAGGCGGACGGACAAAATGTTCGGTCCTCACAAAGGAAAAGGCCCAAAGGGATATTCTCGTACTGATGAGCGTATTGTTGATGATATTAATGAACGTCTTTACCAGGATTCATTTATAGATGCGAGTGATATTGAAGTAAGCGTAAATAATGGAGACGTTGTACTATCGGGAACTGTAGACACCAAGAATTTAAAAAGGAGGGTAGAAGATTTAGTAGAATCCGTTTCTGGCGTAAAGGATGTAGAGAATCATCTTAAGGTAAAAAAAACAGACAATATTCCTTTCGATAAGTACGAGAATGGGATAAATGATGATGCGAATCATAGTAGGAAAAGGAATTGGAGTTAGTTTTTGAGCAACCAAAAACTAAAGGGTTTGCTTCATTGCAAGCCCTTTATGATTTAATTATAACCGTTTAATAAGTCAAACAAGCTTTACAGTAAATTAATACAGTTTACATCTGGATAGCTTTTATATTCGCATTGGTTTTTCATAGGATATTGGATTTTAAAAGCGGGCTGCATTTCTATGCTGGCCCTTTTTTTTTATAAGCTTATCCCAAGCCCTAGCTTAAATCCCCTGTTATAAACATCCATGTTTTGGTTTGCATCTGCTTTCATTAGTCCATAATCATAAGATGCGCTTAAGTTTAAACCATTTTTAAATTGATAACCGAGGCCACCTGTTACACCTGCATCCCAGCGATTGAATTGTGATGTTGCATCCAATGTTTTATTTAATAGATTAAAACCAAGGACACCGGCTTTTAATTTAAGGTCAGATTGTAGTAAATAGGAAACCTGGGGCCCCACAAATACCTGTAATCCATCAAAATCAGCTTTAAATAAAAGCGGGATATCAATATACTGTGAATTAAGATTTGCTGTAGCATTGGCACCTAAAAATTCAAGGCCTTTTACATTCAGATCGCCTTTCATCTGGTATCCTTTCTGTGTATAATATAATCCTGGTTCAATTGAAATATTTCCACTCAAAGGAATATTTGCATATCCACCGGCAAAAAATCCTGTACGGTTGCTGGTGCTGATCATACCATTGGAAAAATCCAGTAAGTTGTTCAAGCTTTGGGCTGCATCGCCCTTTAGGCCAGCTGAAGAAATGCCCGCATTGAATCCGAATGAAGGAGTTGTTTTTTGCGCAAAGGAAATACTGCAACATGCCACGAAGGCAATGAGTAAAAATTGTTTTTTCATAATGTTATTGAAAGCGGGGTTTTTAGCCGTTCAATGTTCAGAAGAAAAAACCATAGAAAAGATTAATGGGGGAGGTTTAAGTTTTTGTTAAAGGCTAAAAATTGGTATAGAAAACATTAATGATAATTGTCTCCCCTTTTTTTGTTTTCAAAGAAAAATTGCAGGAATAATTTTTGCTCAGTACGGGTTGCATGGAAATTCTTTTCGCCTTTCCAGTAACGATCATTCTGATAAATATGATGCTCGAACCCGACCCTAAGATTTTTATATAATTTAAAATTTATACTTGGTCTTATGATTCCTACAAGGCTGTTTCCAGGAATGCCTTTATAAGTATGTATCCAAAAATAATAAACATTGAAGCCAATGCTTGCCCAATCATTAAGATTGATCCTTTCTTCAATTTTTGTTTCTAAGCCACCGCCAAAATTATAATTACGCACAGAAGAAGTATCGGGTCCGTACCGGGTATTATTCCCCGCTAGTGGCACAACGGCTAATTGTATATTTGAATAGATATTCGAACGATCAGTCAAAGGGAGTTTATCTATTAAACCAGCGCCATAAGCCAAAGCTCCAATCTCAAAAACGTTATTATTCCAGTAATCAAAATGCTGAAACATTCCTGCCAGCAACCTGTCTTTCCTGATAATATTGCCAAATAATATTCCATAACCCGTCACATTCTCCAGGATCTTACGTTCTTTACCATAACTTAATTCTGTACGAAATCTGAATACATCAAATGGCCTTCTCTTCCTATTTTCAAAAGGATCGCCATAATCAATCTGGATATGTGCAATGGCATTTGTGCTGCCAGATCCAAAGTCGTTACCATTATTTATTCTGTGTGCACCCAGATTCAAAGTAATATTGAGTGGTTCTTTCTGGTAAACTTCTTTCGGGGTGATCCTCCACATTTTTCCCTGTGTAAGCCTGTTAAGTGCACGTGGTGGATTTATTATACCGGCCAGAATTTCTCTTAGCACCCGTTCTCTTCCCCGGGTTTGATCATTTAAAACATTGGAACTAATCCGGTACAATACTTCGCCCAGAAACATCCCACTAAGCGGCGTATTAATGATATCGTTGTACGATGGCTTTGAATTTTCTCCGAATAATTCCCACGCAAGACTTCCGCCTGCAGTAAAGGGTAACGATTGCCAAAAATTATAACCATTACTCCTGGCTACATTGAAATAATAATTGCCTGTATGTGGATGCCCGATAAAATTTATTCCAAATCCATCTGTGTCCCATTCCCATCCGTTTTTTAAATTATTTTTCCAGGTTGTTGTGCTGATGTATGCCCAGTCAAACTTATAAATATACCGGGCTATAGCCCAGTTGGTAATATTAGTCATCAATACCCGTCCGGCTGTAAGCCCAACTGAATAACGCTTATTGTAGTCAGGATCATCTTTAACGAGCGTTGCATATTTGGGACTAACCGACACTGTTGTGTCCGGAATATTATTTACAATACTGTCTTTATTTTTTATAATCAGCGAATCATTTTTCTGCGCATTTGCCGCCTGCACACTGAATAACAAAAGCATACAAATTAATCTCATGTGTATTGCAATGCATCAAATGTGCCAATGCTTGAAAGAAATTGCACCATACTATTGCCTTTTTAAAATGGATTGTGTACTATATATAAGCATGAACACTTGCATAGATGTATGATTAACCAGCACTTATAAGTTGATTAACTAAAATTTAGGCATTATATTAGCTGTCTTGAAGATGAATTAAATTTTATTTGCAATTAAAAAACTAATAGAACATGGAAGCAGCAAAACCAAAAATATTATTGTGCGAAGATGATACCAACCTGGGTATGGTATTAAAGAACTACCTGGAGTTGAATGATTATGAAGTTATACTGGAAAGAGATGGTAGGCTCGGCCTTGCAGCTTTTCAAAGAGAGAAATTTGACATTTGCCTGCTGGATGTAATGATGCCCAATATGGATGGATTTACATTGGCCGAAGAAGTAAGAGATATAAACCCGGATGTTCCGCTTTTTTTCCTCAGTGCCAAAACTATGAAGGATGATATTATCCAGGGCTATAAACTTGGGGCAGATGATTATATAACTAAACCATTTGACAGCGAAGTATTGTTACATAAAATAAAAGCCATTTTAAAGCGGAATGAGGAACTGCATCGTGAAGAAGCAAATGCAGAATTTGACCTGGGAGGCTATCATTTTAATCCACGCCTGAGAGAACTTACCGTTAATGGAAAAGTTCAAACACTTTCACCAAAGGAAAATGAATTATTGAAGATGCTGGCAGAATATAAAAATGATTTGTTACCAAGGGAAGCTGCACTAAAAAAAATATGGGGAAGCGATACTTATTTCAATGGACGTAGTATGGATGTGTACATTGCCAAGCTCCGAAAATATTTAAAGGAAGACAGTAAGCTGGAGATCGTGAATATACACGGAAATGGTTTCAGGCTTGTTGAATCAGAATAATATTTTTCAAAAAAGATTAAAGGGCTGATTGATTCAGCCCTTTTTTATAAGATCACAATCCGCCGAATAACATCGGCTGTCCGCCGCCGGGAGGCATCGTTCTTTTTAAATGTGCATAGGCCTTGGCAGTAGCTTCTCTACCTCTTGCTGTTCTCTGCAGGAATCCTTCCTGGATCAGGAAAGGTTCATACACTTCTTCCAGCGTTCCGGTTTCTTCACCCACTGCAGTTGCAATCGTTGTAATACCTACAGGCCCGCCTTTGAATTTATCTATGATGGTTGTAAGAATACGGTTATCCATTTCATCCAGTCCATGAGTGTCCACGTTCAGCGCCTTTAATGCATGTTCAGTAATATTCATATCAATAACGCCATTGCCAATTACCTGGGCAAAATCTCTTACCCGTCTTAATAACCCATTTGCTATTCTTGGCGTGCCCCTGCTGCGGCCGGCGATTTCAGCGGCGGCATCACTGGTAATTTTTGTTTGCAAAATGCCGGCACTGCGGAGTAAAATATTTTTCAGCGTAGCGGAATCATAATATTCAAGACGAGCCTTGATGCCAAATCTTGACAGTAATGGTGCAGTAAGCAGTCCGCTTCTTGTAGTAGCGCCAATTAACGTAAATGGGTTCAGGTTTATTTGTACGCTTCGGGCACTTGGGCCGCTATCAATCATTATATCTATCCTGAAATCTTCCATTGCCGCATATAGGTATTCTTCCACTACTGTACTCAACCGGTGTATTTCATCAATGAATAATACATCATTTGTTTCCAGGTTTGTTAGCAGTCCGGCAAGGTCGCCGGGTTTTTCTATTACGGGTCCACTTGTTTCTCTAATATTTACGCCAAGTTCATTTGCAGCAATGCGGCTTAGGGTTGTTTTTCCCAGGCCCGGGGGACCATGAAACAGGATATGATCAAGCGGTTCACCACGCATTTTTGCGGCACTGATAAATATTTTCAGGTTAGCAATCGTTTGCTGTTGCCCGCTAAAATCATCTATTTGACTGGGCCTTATATTATTCTCAAATTCTTTATCAGCAGACGTTTGTTTGTCGGCAGAACTATCCAGGTTTGGATTGCCCATGTAAATGTTTTTATCTAATTTGTAAAACTAAATGATAATTTGCTAAAGTTACTTTAGGATAGTTTCAGGAATACCTGTTTGGCGGCTCCTGGGATTACAAAAAATGATGTTCTGATTACATTGCATCACCTTTTACCACTACATTTAGCCATTAATCATATGCTTCCTTTCATTACCTTGAACAACGAATAGATTTGTAATATATGAAGAAATTATCCCTATACTGGTGGTGTCAGATCATAGGGTGGTCATTAAATATTGCGATAAGCGTTTTTTTTGTGACCACTTTTGGAAAGCCGAGCAAGCTTTATTTTATCAGCCTTCTAATTACATGCGTTCTTGGCCTGATGATCACGCATATCATGCGTATAAATATTCGCAACCTGAAAGTGTTGCAAAAACCAGTTAAGAAACAGATAATCTATTTCCTCGCACTTACCATTGCATTTGCAGTCTTGTTCGGAGTAATTGCCGAAGCTGCAGATTTTCTTATTAAATATAATCCTGAAAGATTACAAAAATTTTCAAAGGCAGAGAGGCTATTCCTTAGCAGCTTTAATGCCATGTGGCTGATACTTCTGTGGAATATGATCTATTACATCTATCATTATATTCAGCATACCCGTAAACAGGAGTTGGACACATTGCGCCTGGAAGCTATGGTAAAATCATTAGAACTTAAAACAATCAAGTCTCATATAAATCCACATTTTATTTTTAATGCATTGAACAGCATAAGGGCCCTGGTAGATGAAAATCCTGAACGGGCAAGGACTGCCATAACGGAGCTAAGTAATATTTTACGAAGCAGTATGCAGGCAGAAAAAATGGAAACAGTCCCGCTGCAACAGGAACTTGATATTGTAAAAGATTACCTGGCACTGGAGCAAATGCGGTTTGAAGAAAGATTACGTGTCCAGATGGATATTGATGAAGATACATTGAACCAACCCATACCACCCATGATGCTTCAAACACTGGTAGAAAATGCCATAAAACATGGGATCAGTAAAAGCATTGATGGGGGAATTATAAAAGTAATTTCTGATTTTAAGGATAACCACCACGAACTTACCGTGCTCAATTCCGGAAAACTGAATGGATATGCGGTTGAAAAAAATAATGGATTCGGTATTAAAAGTACCCAGGACCGGCTAAACTTATTATACCAGGGTAAGGCGCTTTTCGAAATAAGGGAAGTAGAAAATGGTATGGTAGAATCAAAGGTTATTATGCCTGTTGCTTCTATGCTCTAACTTTTATTAACTGCTAAAATTTTAAAATGCATAAGGCAATAATCATTGACGACGAACGACTGGCGAGAAATGAACTGAAGAAATTGTTACAGGAATTTCCTGAAGTAGAAGTTATTGGAGAAGCGGCAAATGCTGCAGAAGGTATCCAGAAAATAGAAGAGTTGCTTCCCGACCTTATTTTTTTGGATATACAAATGCCCGGTAAAACCGGCTTTGATATGCTGATGGAACTGGAGCGTGCTCCGCATGTGATCTTCACGACTGCTTATGATGAATTTGCATTAAAAGCATTTGAAGTAAATGCATTGGATTATTTGATGAAACCAGTGGAGCCGAAGCGTCTTGCAGATGCCTTGCATAAACTGCAACAGGCAGAAGAAAAAGAACTGGCAGCATCGCTTGCCGGCGTAAGCCGAGGTTTGCTTACTGAAAATGACCAGGTGTTTGTAAAAGATGGTGAACGCTGCTGGTTTGTAAAACTGGCAGACGTACGTTTGTTTGAAAGTGTGGGCAATTATGCCAAGGTGTATTTCGGAACAAACAAACCGCTTATTTTAAAATCGCTAAATGCGCTGGAAGACAGGCTGGATGAAAGAACATTTTTCAGGGCCAACAGGAAGCATATTGTAAATATGCGCATGATAGAAAAAGTAGAGCCTTATTTTAACGGCGGATTATTACTTGATATCAAAGGCGGCGAAAAAATTGAAGTAAGCCGCAGGCAAGCAGTGAAGTTCAAAGAAATGATGAGCCTTTAAGGAGTAAAAAGTATGGAGTAGAAATGTATATAAAGTAAAAAAATCCAAAGCATTCGGTTCTAAATACAAGCAAAACACGCTGCAATTATGAAATTATCTTTTCTAATTATTTCGCTTCTCTTAGTTATCAATGTAAATGCCCAGAAGATTGATAAAGTAATAAATGCTGCCGAAGTGGAGCGGATAGAGAAAACACTTTCATCGGATGATATGCAGGGAAGAAAAACTTTTTCTGCCGGGATAGATAAGGCAGGAGATTTTATTGCATCTGAGTTTGCTAAAAGTAAGCTTGCATATTTAGATGGGGCCAAAAATTATTTCCAGGAAATAACCATGGTGAAAGCTAAAGCAGTAAACATCACCGGCACGCTGGATGCCGAGCCTCTTAACAGTAATAATATTGCTGCAAACACCACAGCAGAAGAGATAAATATTAACTCATTGACGGATTACGAAGTAGTTGTTGTAAAAGCTGAAGATGATTTTTCTAAAACTGTTTTCCCTTTATTCGATATTAAAAAGAATTTACTCATCCTGGTAGATACTGCTCATGCAAGGCGGTTTAAAGGCATGCAACGTTTTACAAGCAATGCAAAATTTTCGGCTGAAGTTTCACAAGTATTTGTGCTCACTTCAAATCTTAAACCTGCCTCTATCAAATTGCGTATTAAAAACCAGTTGACAGAACAGAAATTAAAAAATGTGGTTGGGCTGTTACCTGGTAAAAGCAAGAAAGAGGAATACGTTGTGTTCTCCGGTCATTATGATCACCTGGGTATAGGCAAGCCAAATGCTGCGGGAGATTCTATTTATAACGGTGCCAATGATGATGCAGCAGGAACAACAGCTGTGATCATGCTGGCTAATTATTTCAGCAAAATGAAAAACAATGAACGCACCCTAGTCTTTGTGGCATTTACTGCTGAAGAATCGGGAGGCTTTGGTTCACAGTATTTTTCAAAGAAGGTAGATGCTGATAAAACCGTTGCAATGTTCAATATTGAAATGATTGGAACAGAAAGTAAGTGGGGAACAAACAGTGCTTATATAACAGGGTATGAAAAATCAGACTTTGGAAAAATACTCCAGCAAAACCTTGCAGGAACAAGTTTTCATTTTGAACCAGATCCTTATCCAAAACAAAATTTATTTTACCGTTCCGATAATGCAACCCTTGCAGCATTGGGTGTGCCGGCACATACCATCAGCACTTCTAAAATGGACAGTGAAAAATTATATCATACCCAGGAAGATGAAATTGAAACACTGGATATGAATAATATGTCAGAGATCATAAAATCGATAGCCATCTCTAGCGCTTCGATAATAAGTGGAAAAGATACTCCTACAAGGGTGGAGAAATTAAAGTAAGCCCAGTAATGATGTGTCATAAAAGTAAGTCCCGAAAATTCTCGAGTAAGATAATACAACGATGCCGTTATAAATCCCCATGACTGTCGTGACAACTGAACTTAAATAACAGGAATTAAATTGTGACTTATACTCTTACCAGCACACTGTGCACAGCTGCGGCAATTTCTTTTATGAGGGATGGATCTTTTTCAATGGCATTGCCCACAACAATTACATCTGCACCGGCCTTACAATTGTGATATGCTTTTTCCGCATCTTTTATTCCGCCGCCAATGATGAGGGGAACATCAATACAGGAAGCGACTTTTTCAATCATACCTGTGGAGATAGATCTTTTGGCACCGCTGCCAGCATCCATGTAAATGAGTTTCATACCGAGCATTTCGCCAGCCATAGCAGTGCACATGGCAATTTCATTTTTATCTGAAGGAAGTGGCGCTGCATTGCTGATATATGAAACCGTGGTAGGAGCACCACCATCAATTACCATATAGCCAGTTGGCATTATTTCTAAACCACTTTGCTTTACCACCGGGGCAGAAACAACATGTTGCCCTATGAGCAACTCCGGGTTACGGCCGCTTATCAAAGAGAGATATAACAAGGCATCTGCATATTTGCTTACCTGCGAAGGGCTGCCTGGGAAAAGTATCACTGGTATTTCGCAAGTACGCTTGATATACTGAACGCATTCATCCAGGTAATTGGAAATAACCAGGCTGCCACCTACGAGAAAATAATCAACCTTAGCTTCAACAGCCAGTTCAACCAATGTCCCCATTTCACAGTCATTCACTTTGTCGGGATCTACCAGTACCGCAAATGATTTTTTGCCATGCTGTTTCTTTTCCAGTAATGAATGATAAACGCCTTTCGTCATACCTATTGATTCGTTTGGTGCAAAAATGTAACATTTTTTATTCTTACCGAAATATTAACCCAGGTAAGCTGTTCATCTGCTGCAATTTCGTACTTTTTCTCCCTAATTTTGAAGGACATGAAGAACATTTCTACCGAAATATCGTTCCAGACTGCACGCAGCGGTGGTAAAGGGGGCCAGAATGTAAACAAAGTAGAAACTATGGTGGAGGGTTATTGGGATATTAGATCTTCGGCGTTGTTCAATGAGGAAGAAAAGCAACGATTAACTCTAAAACTTGCTAATAAGATAAATGCTGAGGGTAAATTACTGGTAAAAAGCCAGCAGGCCCGAACTCAGTTAGACAATAAGGCACTCGTGATAAAAAAAATGAATGTATTGGTTACGAATGCGCTCATAATACCCAAAAAGAGAAAACCCACAAAACCTTCCAAGTCTTCGCAGCTAAAAAGGCTGGATGGAAAGAAAAAACATTCGGGTATAAAAGCATTTAGGAAAAAAATCGGCCAACATGAACTTTAGAGCTTCACAAAATTGTTTTATCCTACTTATTTTATTGCTTTCCGGATTAAGTTTTGCAAAACACCCGGTTCCAAAAAAAGCTGCCATCACTATTATATTTATCCATACTGCAAACGGGAAAGCAATTGTTTTGAATGATAGTAGTTATCACAATGTGTATGGTGAAAGCTATACAATAAAAAAAATGAAATATTATATAAGTAATGTGAAGCTTAACGGAAAGAAAATAAAATTTGCAGAAAAGGAAAGTTATCATTTAATTAATGTAGCAGGTACAACCAGTTTTACTTTTGATATAGACCCCGGAGAATATGACAAACTGCAGTTCATGATTGGTGTAGATAGCAGCAGGAATTTCAGCGGTGCACAAACAGGCTCTCTTGATCCATTAAATGATATGTTCTGGACCTGGAACAATGGATATGTAACTTTTAAACTTGAAGGCACTTCGCCGCAATCCCCTGCTGATCTGAATCGTATTGAACATCATATCGGCGGTTACAGAAGTCCTTATCAAACTGCATCTGGTATAAGATTTTCGTTAAAGCTGATAAATATTAAATCAAATTCAACGCATACCATTACGATCAAATGCAATCTGGATGAATACTGGAAAGCTGTAAATGAAAACAAGATTGCTAATATGCCAGTGAATACAGTGCCGGGAGCCGCAGCAAGAAAAGCCGCTGAAAATATTTCGCAGATGTTTTCATTAATGTCAATAGACTAAGTGAGATCACGAATAATTATATCAATAATTTGTTTGCTTGGTGTAGCATATTTTTTTATTGCTGCCACAAAGGATGATGGCAATGGACCATATAATCCCACACCGCTGAACCTGGAAATTCCAAAAGGATGGCCAAAACCGGCTAAAAATATTTACAGCAATAACAAACTTACAGAGCAGGGCTTTTTACTGGGACGCAAACTTTTTTATGATACGAGGCTAAGTAAAGACAGGGAATTAAGTTGTGGTAGTTGTCACCAGCAGTTTGCATCATTTGCTACCTATGATCATGATCTTAGCCATGGTGTGAACAATAGCTTTACAACCCGGAATGCTCCTGCACTTATTAATCTTGCCTGGATGACCGCATGGCATTGGGATGGCGGTATTAACAATATTGAAGTGCAGCCGCTCTCTCCGCTAACTTCTAAAAATGAAATGGCTGCCAATCTTGACAGTGTTTTGTTTATGTTGAAAAAAGATACTGCATATCGCAGAATGTTCAAAGCAGCATTTGGCAATGCAAATATCAACAGCCAGCTCATGCTTAAAGCGTTGGCCCAGTTTACAGGCAGCCTTATATCTTCTGATAGCAAGTATGATAAAGTACAAAGAGGCGTAGCAACATTTAATGATTATGAAGCAAGAGGTTACCAGGTTTTTAAAAAAAATTGTGCAGCATGTCATAAAGAGCCTTTATTCACCGACAATAGTTTTAGAAACAATGGCCTTAGCCTAAATCGCTTTAAAGATATTGGCCGGCAACAAATAACATTGCTTAGCAGCGATTCCTTAAAATTTAAGGTACCTTCTTTGCGAAATATTGCGTTAAGTTTTCCATACATGCATGATGGACGAATTTATTCTTTGCCGCAGGTAATTGATCATTACATAAATAAAATAGATACAAGCCAGCCTACATTGGAAAGCTTATTAAAGAACCGGCTTAGCATCAGCAATAAAGAAAAAAATGATCTTGTATATTTTCTTTACACGTTGAATGATTCCAGTTTTTTAAAGAACAAAAGATTTGCTGAGCAATAGTATCGTCCATATGGATGAATCCTTTCCACTATTTTTGAAAAATAATTTTATCTATTGAGCAGCATTAAAAAACTGGCGGGACAAACATTATGGTATGGTGTGCCGACGATTGCAAGTCGGTTCCTGGGTTACCTTATGAATATGGCGCTACCATTTTTCATTGCTATGCCTTCCAAAACGGCAGACCTGGTGCAGGTTTATACACTGATCCCTTTTTTAAATGTGCTTTACGCCTACGGCCTGGAAACTGCTTACTTCCGTTTTTCTCAAACACATGATCGAACAAAACTGTACAGCACTTTATCTATCTCTCTTTTTTTAAGTTCAATATTCTTTAGCCTTTTACTTTGGATCTTTAAGGGCAGCATAGCATCCGCTGCAGATCTCACTGCACATCCTGAATACCTGACATGGATGATACTGATCATCACCGTTGACAATCTTAATACGCTTCCCTTTGCAAGATTGCGCCAGGAAGACAGGCCACGTAAATATGCCTTTGCAAGGATTGCCGGAATTGTTTTAAACCTGGTAACCGTTATATTTTTCCTGGGTATTGCGCCGGGCCTGGCAAAAAATAATCCCGGAGGTTTTATTGATAAAATTTATAACCCAAATGTAGGATTAGGCTATTACTTATTTGGTAACCTGTGTGGGAGCGTGTTTACCTTACTTATTTTATCGGGCGAAATAAGAAAAGTAAAATTAAAGTTTGATACAGTCCTCTGGAAAGAAGTGATGCGTTATAGCGCTCCGTTAATAATTGTTGGCCTGGGCGGAATGATCAATGATGTGCTTAGCAGGTTGATCTATCGGCATGTAGTAGACCTGCCGCAGCAACAGGCGGATCATGAGCTTGGAATTTTTGCAAACATATTCAGGCTTGCATTGCTTATCACTATCATGATCCAGGCATTCAGGATGGCTGCGGAGCCATTCTTTTTTAACCAGAGCAAATCGGAAGGCGCACAGAAAGTTTATGCAAGGGTGATGAAATTTTTTGTAATTGCATGCTGCTTCATGTTTTTATTTATCGGCTTATTCCTGGATGTGTTTAAATGGATATTCACACATCTTGCAAACCCACGCTGGGCAGAAGGATTGGAAGTAGTGCCGTTGCTTGCGCTAGGAAATATTTTTCTTGGTATTTATTATAACCTAAGTGTATGGTACAAGCTCACCAATAAAAATAAATATGGTGCTGTTATCACAATCGTAGGTGCCGTAATTACTATAGTATTAAACATGCTGTTGATACCACGCATGCATTATACCGGTGCCGCCATCGCTACATTCAGTTGCTATTTATTCATGATGATCAGCAGCTATTATTTTGGGCAAAAATATTACCCCGTTCCGTATGCTGTGAAGAAGATGGGCTTGTACCTTTTGACAGTTGTTGGTTTATATTTCATCCATTTGCTTGCCGTACACTACCTGAATAATAGTTTATGGTTTTCAGTTTTGATGGGTTGTTTATTGCTTGTATTATTCACCTGGGTAATTGGCAAATGGGAAGGCGAAGAATTGAGTAAGCTGCCGCTGATCGGTAAATATTTTTCTTACAAAACCGTTTTGCCAATACCTGAAGAGCCAGAGCAAAACCTTCGTGTTTGATTAAAGATATTTCTGCATCAGCACAAACAATACTTTCTTTTCTGCTTCATTTAAATCGCCTGGTTGTTCTGTTTGTAAAAAATGCCTGCGAAATGCCTGCGTAGCATTTACAATATTACTGATGTCATAACCAATAATTCTTAAAGCATAGTTAGTATTAAAATTTTCAGGAACAGCTATAGAAGTTGTATCGCCATACCATAGCCCGTAGCCGCTCTCTGCCAGTCGCTTCCATGGAAAATTTACATTAGGGTCCACTTTTCTTCCGGGAGCAATATCGCCATGACCAATAAAATTTCCTGTGGGGATGCTATGTGTTTTTTTTAAACTTGCCAGTAGCCCAAGTAATGTATTTAATTGCGCTTCGGTAAAAGTTTCAAAACCGTTATTGTCTATTTCAATACCAATGGAGGAAGAATTTATATCGGAAGCATTTCCCCATTTAGCATTACCGGCATGCCATGCCCGGAGGTAATCATTTAACATATGATGTAAAGTGCCATCCTTGCATATAACATAATGAGCGCTTACCTGTGTGCGGGCAAGTGTAAATGTTTGCAAGGTTTGATCACAACTGTTTTGTGCAGTGTGATGAATAATAACCATGTTTGGTTTGCGGATGCCGAAATTTGTAGTGCCAACCCAGTTAGCCGGAACTTTTAATGAATCCGCCCTGATAGAATCAACAGGTGTGGAGGCAATAATTTTAGCAAGTGCCCTCGCCTGTTTTTTGTACTGTTTGTTAGTAGATGCATATGGCTTGGGTGTGCATGCCTGGAATAAAAATATGGAGAATGCAAACAGCGAAAAGTAATATCTCATAAGTTAGGGACAATTTACTTTAATGAAAGGATGGTTTTCTTCAAAAGCTAATGCATGCGGATATTTAAACATGGCCGTATCGTGTTTCATCTCAATGTCGCCATATCCTTCAGCCAGTGAATTTTCTTTTATCTTAAAAATAGATTGACGTACAGATATCATTCCCTCAGATTTAAATGTATACCACACACTCACTTCTCCATTGGGATATATATTCCCGGTAAAATCTCCATCGTTACTATCTTTTTCAAAACGTTTATAAGAAAGATGACCAGAAACTGCATCTCCGGCGGATTGTAATTTCATATATGCAGTATCTTTTGAAATGATCATCTGGTAACAGCCACTTATATCTTTCACTTCAGGCCCAGGAGGTACTTTACTAACAATACTACTATCAGCTATTACCCCTGTATTGTTTTCCACCTTTTTTTCATTGCTGGTATTACAGCTTATAAAAAGAATAATTGTACAAATGCTAAGAAGCTTTATCATATTTAAATTTATAAATCTTTTGTTACATAAATGGGCATGGCCTTTGAACCTACAAATGTATTCACTATTAAAACAAATATTATGCAAGAGAAAAGAGAAATTCAACTAGATGCCGATGCCAATATCTCACCCGAAGAAAAAGCTATGCTGGATAGTGCATTCGAAACAAATAGTTATTCAATTGATGAGCAGCAGCTGGCTAGTGCGGAATTAGATAATAAAGATGATGATGGAACTCCATTAAACGAGGAGAGCATGGCAGATGATGTCAGTGGGAAGGACCTGGATGTTCCCGGATCAGAAGCAGATGATGAGAATGAAGATATAGGGAAAGAAGATGAAGAAAATAATTCATACAGCCAGGCGGACACTGAATAAAAATATTAAATCCCTCTGAATATATTTTTGCAGAAGGATTTTGTTATGATGAGCTTTTATTTTTTAGATCTTGCTGTTGATTTCTTTACCGCAGACTTTTTAGTAACAGATTTTTTTGCTGTAGATTTTTTTATAGGAACTTTTTTCCCCTCGGCCCTTGCTTCAGATAGACCAATGGCTATGGCTTGCTTTGGATTAGTAACTTTTTGTCCCGAACCGGATTTAAGTTTTCCTTCTTTCATTTCATGCATAACCTTTTCCACTTTATCTTGCGAGCCTTTTGAATACTTGGCCATAATTTAGAATTTATCTGTTAATAAAAATCATTGCACCGGGGTACTGGTAAATGCCCCGGTAGTGAGATGTACTCCTTCTGCAAATTCTTCAATCATTTTTTCATTGAAAGCATCCAGGTCCGCCGGGCTACGACTTGTTACCAGACCATTATCAACAACTACCTCTTTATCTACCCAAAATGCACCGGCATTTTTCAGATCTGTTTGCACAGACGGATAAGATGTCATTTCTCTTTCATTTAGCATGCCCGTTTCTATGAGTAATTGGGGCCCATGGCAGATTGCAGCCAGTGGCTTACCTGTCTCAAGAAAATGCTGTGCGAATTTGACATAAGTATTATCATTACGCATGGTATCAGGATTCATCACTCCGCCGGGTATCATAAGTGCATCATAATCTTCCGGGGACACGTCAGTTAGATTCTTATCTGCTTTTAATTCGATACTCCAATGATCGTGATTCCATGCTTTTACAATAGGTTGTTTTGAAACTATTTCTACGGTAGCACCCGCATCTTCCAGCGCTTTTTTAGGGCTGGTAAGTTCTACTTCTTCAAAACCGTTGTCTGTAAGAATGGCTACTTTTTTATTTTTTAATGATGTCATGGTTGATTATTTAATTATTTACATGTTCAAATTTTATTCCACCATGTTCTTAAGCAGGATATGTTGCTTCGCCCAAAAAAATGCTGAATATTTTCTACATGAATTGCAAGAATCCGGCTCCTATAAAAAGTTATCGTTTAACTTGGTTTGTTTTAAGAAAATATCTTAGCATATTTAATGATACACAGCGTTCCTACTAAGTGATTTATTTTTTGTGTAATTTCAAATCATAATAATTTTTATGGCAGACAAAACAGCATTCATTCAGCAAATTCAAAGTAGCTACCAGTTTAAAGGTGAGTCCGTTCAGATTGGGGCCGCAATGCTAGACGGAGAAGTTATTCCCGAGGCGAAGATCCTTCTTACGTTAAAGACAATGAACCGCCATGGCCTAGTAGCCGGTGCCACAGGAACTGGTAAAACAAAAACATTACAGGTTATCAGTGAATTCCTGAGTGAGGCAAGTGTGCCTGTGTTATTGATGGATATAAAAGGAGATCTTAGTGGAATAGCAGCAATGGGTAGTAGTAATGATAAAGTTGTGGAGCGTTATAAACTCTTGAACCTGGCGTATGAGCCCACATCATTTCCTTGTGAGTTGCTATCTCTGACTGGTAAGGATGGTGCCAGGTTACGGGCAACTGTAAGTGAGTTTGGCCCGGTTCTACTGGGTAAGATACTTGGGTTGAACGATACCCAGGGTGGCGTGCTTGCACTTATTTTTAAATATTGTGATGATAATAAATTGCCTTTGCTTGACCTGAAAGATTTTATAAAAATGCTGCAATATATTTCGGATGAGGGTAAAGCAGAAGTTGAAAAGGTCTATGGTAAAATTTCCAGTACTTCCACCGGAACTATCCTGAGAAAAGTTATTGAACTGCAGCAGCAAGGTGCAGATATTTTCTTTGGTGAAAAAAGTTTTGAAGTAGATGACCTGATGCGGATAAGCAATGACGGCCGGGGTATGATAAATATCTTACGGGTTGCCGACTTGCAGGATAAGCCCAAATTGTTTTCAACTTTTATGTTACAAATGCTGGCAGAACTTTACGCAATCAGCCCTGAAGAAGGTGACCTGGATAAACCAAAGCTTGTAATTTTTATTGATGAAGCCCACCTTATTTTCCAGGAAGCAAGTACTGCTTTGGTACAACAGATAGAAACCATTATAAAACTTATCCGTTCAAAAGGTATTGGAATTTTCTTCTGCACTCAAAACCCGATGGATATCCCTGCATCGGTTCTTGGCCAGTTAGGACTAAAGGTTCAACATGCTTTAAGGGCATTTACCGCAGCTGATAGAAAAGTAATAAAACAAACGGCTGAAAATTATCCTGAAACAACTTTCTATAAGACAGAAGACCTGATTACACAATTAGGTATTGGCGAGGCATTAATAACGATGCTGAATGAAAAAGGAATTCCCACAACACTTGCTCATACGATGTTGTGTAGCCCAAGGACTAGGATGGATATCCTTACATCCGAAGAAATAAATTCCATTAACAGTAAGAGCAAACTTGTTGCAAAATATAAAAATGATATAGATTCTAATAGTGCTTATGAAATGCTGAATGCTAAACTGGAGGCGGCTTCAAAGCCAACAGAAGAGCACTCTAAAAAAACCACTTCCAAGCCAGAACCCTCAATGATTGATCAGGTAACCAATAATACCGTAGTTAAGAGTATGATGAGAACAGCTGGCAATACCATTGTGCGTTCGTTGCTAGGTTCATTAGGTCTTGGTGGAAGAACTTCAAAAAAAAGTAGTTGGTTTTAAAATTATTTTTCCATTCCTGTTAGATTTTTTCATGTAACTCCAGTTGGACTAATGCCTAATTTTGCGGCATGAAAGCCTGGAGTAATATTTTTCAAAAGCGATACGGCCCTGTAGCATTGGTTTTGGCCTTAGTGGCGACAATCAGTTTTGTCACAAGATTGGTTTTACTCATCTTATCCTGGCAAGGGGTTGGTTCAAATCCTATTTACATTTTATCAATATTCTTGGTTGGTTTTTTCTTCGACCTGGTAGTTGGATTATTTACTGCGATACCTGTTACCATTTACTGCTGGTTAATGAAGAACAGTTGGTATAGAACAAAATGGGGAACGATACCTTTATTCATATTGTTTTTTTTTATCAGTGTTATTCTCGTTATAAATGCATGTGGCGAAGTTGTTTTCTGGAACGAATTTAATGTTAGATATAATTTCATTGCAGTAGATTATTTGGTTTACACCCAGGAAGTATTGGGCAATATCTGGGAGTCATATAATATCCCGTTGATCGCTTCATTTATTGTGGTATTGGTATTCCTGTTGCTTTTTGTCATTCGAAATAAGATCATTGCCAGTCGCCAAAGCTCTATGCGTTTTGGTAAGCGCAGTCTTTACTTTTTTATAATTATTTCTGTAACTGCAATGGGTTATTTTTTTGTTTCCAGCAATTATAAAAATATCAGTCGCAATAATTATGTAAATGAACTGGCAGGAAATGGAATGTATGAGTTCGGTGCTGCCTTCTGGCATAACGAGATAAATTATCGCAATTTTTACCTGGTAAATGATGACAAAAAAAATATAGCGATACTTCGAAACATGCTTCAGCAGCGGAATTCAGTGTATGTTGATAGCGGTCTAAATGTAGACAGGAAGATCACCCCAGCGGCACAAACTCACAGGTGGAATATTGTACTTATAAGTGTAGAAAGTCTTAGTGGCGACTATCTTAAACATTTTGGAAGCACTCAAAATATAACGCCATTTCTTGACTCTCTTTTACCGCATTCATTATTCTTTGATAATTTTTATGCAACTGGTACAAGAACAGTCAGAGGCCTGGAAGCACTATCTCTTGCTATTCCACCTACACCAGGCCAATCTATTGTGAGGCGTCCTGATAACGAAAACATGTTTACCATGGGAGCTGTACTTAAAGACCAGGGTTATGATGTGAAATTTATCTATGGGGGAAATAGCTTTTTTGATAACATGGGTTATTTTTTTTCTCACAATGGTTACAAGGTATTGGACAAGGATGATATTCCAAAGAAAGACATTCATCATGAAACTGTTTGGGGAGTGGCTGATGAGGATGCATTTACCATACTTCTTAATGAAGCTGATAAGAATTTTAATGAGGGCAAGCTTTTCTTTTCGCACCTGATGACTGTGAGTAATCACCGACCATATACCTATCCAGAGGGAAGAATTGATATAGAACCGAGGCATCATTTAACGGAAGGAGCAGTAAAATATACAGACTGGGCTATCAATAATTTTATTTTGAGAGCCAAGCAAAAGCCATGGTTCGACAGTACGCTGTTTGTAATTGTTGCAGATCACTGCTCAAAAAGTGCAGGCAAAACAGATTTGCCAGTGAACCGCTATCATATCCCTTGTTTTATCTATAACCCAAGATTGATAGATCCTAAAATAGAGACAAGGCTGGTGAGCCAAATTGACCTTGCCCCAATGATCCTGGGAATGCTTAATACAAACTATACAAGCAGATTCCTTGGAAAAGATATCTACCAAACCGATTCAACTTCAGATCGGGTCTTTATAAGTACATATGAAGATCTGGGATATTTAAAAAAAGATAGCCTCGTTATTTTAGGTCCAAAAAAGAAATCTTCGTTATATAGAGTGGATTATGTTTCGGCTGCGGCAACAAAGCTTAACAGCTCTGCTAATTTATTAAATGAAGCCATTGCCTGGTATAACGGTACTTCCTATCTTATTAAAAATGGGGGATACAAAAAGAAATAATATTGGGTCCTTTATTTCCCTTTAGACCACTGATTGTCATAGTATTGTCACCCAATATTTAAATGTTTTGTAGATCTGTTATAGTAGCATGTAGTAATTATTCTACAAATTCTTTTCAAAAAGCTTGGAATATGAAAATATGCCGCTTATCTTCGCTCTGGTTTTTCATAGGATATTGGATTTTAAAGCGGGACTAGATTTCTATCTTGGTCCCTTTTTTTATGCCTGGATTTTAATAAATCCATCGCTTGTATATAAAAGTTTTCCTTCTTCTACCAGGTAGGTAATTATCTGCTTAACAATGTCAGCATTAAATTTTTTCATCCGCTCCAACACAAATGAATAAAGTTTTTCTTCATTTCCGAGGAATGTAAATATTTCCGCTGTTACTGTTTCAAATATTTTTGCAGTGATTTTTTTCCTTTTGCTATTTATGCAGTTATCACATATTCCGCAATCTCTGCTCTCATTGTCTCCGAAATAGTGGGAGATAAAACAGCTTCTGCATTTGTTATTTTCTTCCGCATAAGAGTGCATCATGGCAAGTCTTTTTGATGCTACTGCCTTTCTTTCTGCGATAAGCTTATTGTTTATCTTAAAATCATCATTGTACATCCTGTTCTTAAGAAAAAATACCTGGGGTTTTTCCGATGCTGATTTGTATTCAATGATCTTGTAATTGTGTAAATGCCGGAGGTCTTCCTTTATTTTATTTATTGGTTGCTTTATGAATTTGGCTAACAGGGTTTCATAAATCGTAGAAGGGAAATCAAAAATTCCCTCGTACGATCTCAGCAATCCCTTTATCAACGGTTCAAATCCTGGATGCCGGTTTTCAAATTCCTGCAAATCATCTTTAGTTACAGTGAAGGCTGCCAGGGAAGGCCTGAACATTATTTCATTATATGAAATCAATTCTTCTGAAGCCAATGCCTGTATGCCATACGTAGCCGTCAGAATATTTAATTTAAATCTTTGGGAAAATTCAGCGAGGTCAATATCATAACCCTGGCCCTCGCCACTGCCTGCCGGTATTTGCAGGTAGTTCATTAAATGGGTATAGGTTTTTTTTATCTCCGCAGCGTCAGGGTATCGAATATTTAATAGCTTAGATGAACTGGTCAATTCATCTTTGTCAAAAAGTAATACAGCGTAAGCTCGCTTGCCATCACGGCCCGCCCTGCCTGCTTCCTGGTAATAATTTTCCAGGCAATCAGGGGCATCAAAATGGACAACCACCCTAACATTGGGTTTATCTATTCCCATACCAAAAGCATTGGTACATGCCATACATTTTATTTTATTATCCAGCCAATCCTGCTGCTTTTGGGAGCGCATTTCGTTATGCATACCGGCATGATAAAAGTCTGATTCAATTTTATGCAGTTTCAGCAAATCACTCACTTGCTGTGTATGTTTCCTGCTTTTGCAATAAACAATAGATGATCCCGGAACATTTTTAATGATCTCAAGAAGTTTATTTTCTTTTGATTCCGGCGAAAAGGCACTGTAAGAAAGATTTGCTCTTTCAAAAGACTGCCTGAAAATATTATAAATGGGTTTGAATTCTAATTTTTCACAAATATCCGTTTGTACATTTTGAGTAGCAGAAGCAGTAAGTGCAATAACCGGTACACCTGGTAATTCTTTTCTAAAATTGGCGATACGCAGGTATGGTGGCCGGAAATCGTAACCCCATTGACTGATGCAATGTGCTTCATCTACTGCGATCAAACAGGGTTTTATAGCTGGTAAAAACTCTAAAAAAAGATTTGTTTCCAGCCGTTCAGGTGAAACGTAGAGAAATTTATAGTTTCCAAAAGCTGCATTCTGCAATGTTTTTTTTACTTCAAAAAATGACATACCTGCATGAATGGCTAAAGCTTGTATTCCTTTTTTCTGAAGGTTATTTACCTGGTCCTTCATTAAGGCAATCAATGGACTTATCACTAGGCAGATACCTTCCATAAGCATTGCGGGAAGCTGAAAGCAAATGCTCTTGCCACCGCCGGTGGGCAATAAGGCTAAGCAGTCTTTCTTCAGGAGTACATGATCTATTATTTCTTCCTGTATGGGGCGAAAGCTATCATATCCCCAGTATTGCTTAAGTATAAAATGTTTATCAGTCATCGCACTTGCGATGAAGTTAATTAACCTTTTTTACAAATAGTCTTACGGAATTTGCAGCAAGCACCACGTCGCTGAAACCCATCGCTAGTGCTGCAACCGTGGGTGTGAGAAAACCCAGAGCAGCAATAGGTATGGCAACTATATTATATGCAAATGCCCAGAAAAGATTTTGTTTGATGGTAATAAAAGTATGTTTACCCAGCCCAAGGGCATCGGGAAGATGTTTCAAGCCATTATTAAGTAAGATCACGTCTGCGCTTTGAATTGCAAGGTCGGAGGCTTTGCTTAATGAGATACCCAATGTTGCTTTAGCCAGTGCCGGAGCATCATTAATGCCATCACCTACCATTGCTGTTGGTTGTTCTGCATTTAACTTTTCAATTGCCTGTAATTTTTGTTGCGGGGTTTGTTCAGCAATAACGATATCTATATTTAATTGCCTGGCTACGCTTTCACATTTTTCTTTTGTGTCTCCGCTTAATAAAATTGTTTTGATATTTTTTGTGTGCAGCCAGTCTATTACATGTTTGGCATCTGGTCTAATTTCATCCATCACATCAATCCATCCCAGGAGTTCCTCATTTTTAGAGATATAGACATTATGAGATCCCATATCAGATTTGTCAATGATCGTCTTGAATGAGCCAGCAATAAAAACATTGCCTGCATCGTCAAGAGCTTTTATACCCATGCCTTTTATTTCTTCAACCTTTTTCCAACGAATGGATTCAGTTTGCCAGGCAGCGGTAATTGGTTTTGCCAGTGGGTGATTTGAAAATTTCTCTAGTGAATATGCGATTTTCCTGAATTCATTTTCATCCACAAAACTTTTAAAAGCAGCGATGCTAAATAAGCCCGTTGTGAGTGTACCGGTTTTATCAAAGACAACTTGTTTAATATCCTTGAAACTTTCTAATGCAGATGCATTACGGAAAAGGATGCCCGACCGGGCCCCACGACCCAAGCCTACCGCTATGGCAGCCGGTGTTGCCAGTCCCATAGCACATGGGCAGGAGATGACCAGCACTGCTATTGAACGCATCAGTGCTTCCCCGGTGTCATGACCCGTAATAAAAAAGTTTACAACAAATGCCAGTGCTGCAATTCCAATAACTACCGGTACAAAAACCGCAGAAATTTTATCTGCTAATTTTTGCATAGGAGGTTTTTCTGCTTGTGCATTTTGCACCATTCTTACAATTGCGGAAAGCGTACTATCTTTTCCGGCTGCTGTTACCTGCGCTTTTACCGTACCGGCTTCCAGTATACTTCCCCCAATAATGAAATCTTTTTTCTGTTTTGAAACAGGTAAACTTTCGCCTGTGATGATTGCTTCATTTACGCTGGCTTCGCCCCATAAGATCTTGCAATCTGCCGGTACTTGCTCACCTGTTTTTATCAGTACCAGGTCTCCGTTTTTTAAACTTGTATTTTCTACAGGGAAGATCTGCTCTTTATGCTCATCATCAAATGCGATCATGTTAGCCATAACTTTTTGTTTGCTGGCTAAAGCATTCACGGCTTTTTGTGTCCTGGCAATGGAGGTTTCTTCCAGGTAATTTCCCAAGAAGACAAGCGTTATAATAGAAGCCGTGGTTTCAAAAAATAAATAATGTGGCCCAAGATCAAGTATGGCTCCTGTAAGACTGTAAATGAATGAGGCCAGGGCGCCTAATGCAACCAACACATTCATATTAGGTGTTCCATTGCGAATGCTCTGAATAGCAGATCTGCCGAAGAATTGCATACCAATAAAGAAGACTGGAATACAAAGTGCCAGTTGAATCCAAGGGTTCATCAGCCAGTGAATGTGTACCCATTTATCGAGCATGTGCAGTAGTAAGACTGCTGTAAATGGCAGACAAAATAAAAATCGTTGTTTATGATCTTTAAATAATAATGGTTTCTTTGCTGATGGAAAAGCATCATCATCTACCACATGGTAACCAAGGCTATCTATACCTTTTTTTAATTGCGCAGATAGTATGTTTTCATTTTTTTTAAAACTTACCGCTCCATCAATCGGGTTCACCTTTACCGCTTCCAGTCCTTGTTTCTGTAAGTATTTTGTTACACTTATGGCACAATTACTACATGTCATTCCCTCCACCTTCCATTGTATTTCTTCCATACTGCAAAATTATCTTAGTATGGCTCCTAATCATTTACCAGATATGAAAAATATCTTTGCATCATGGATTCAATTTTCACTTATACGGAAATAGATAAGACGGCTGAATGGTTTCTTCAAAATACCGATGGTAAAAAACTGTTTGCTTTTCATGGAGACATGGGCACCGGTAAAACAACTTTTATCAATGCCATATGTAAACAAATGCATGTAGAAGACCCGGTAAGCAGCCCCACATATTCAATCATTAATGAATACTATACTCCTGATGGTGTACGTGTTTTTCACCTTGACCTTTATCGTATTAAATCTGAACAGGAGGCTATTGATGCAGGTGTGGAAGAATGTTTTTATTCAAATGATTATTGCTTTGTAGAATGGCCGGATAAAACTCCTTCACTTTTTCCTCCAGGAACTGTTCATGTGTACCTTGAGAGCATGGATGATAAAACAAGAAAGCTGAAAATAAATTTGTAATTTGTTCTGCCCCCGGGCCATGATTGTTTGATTTTAAAAAGTTTTATGGCAAAAGTTAAACCATTCGTATCTCCTTCCCTCACTTATGAAACGATGGAAGAAACCCTGGACGTAAAGCCCAAGGGTGAAAGAATGTGTATTGGTATTCCAAAAGAAGATTCATTCAACGAAAATAGAATTGCACTTACACCTGAGGCCGTGGGTGTGATAGTGGCAAACGGGCACGAGGTAAATGTGGAAACCAACGCAGGTGAAGGTGCCAATTATACGGATAAAGATTACAGCGATGCAGGTGCAAAAATCATTTTTGATAAGAAATCAGTTTTTGAATGTGACATCGTTGTAAAAAGCGCCCCAGTCAGCGAATCTGATTGTGAATTTTTAAAGCCTAATCAATACATCATTTCCCCGATACACCTTGCCGTTATGAAGAAGGAGACACTGGAGAAGATGATGGAGAAAAAAATAACCGCACTTAGTTTTGAAAACCTGAAAGATGCCAGCGGACATAACCCGATTGTACGAAGCATGAGTGAGATTGCAGGCAGTGCTGTCATGTTGATTGCAGGACAATATTTGAGTAATGCAAATAATGGGAAGGGGGTTCTTGTGGGAGGTATTAGTGGAATTCCTCCCACAAAAGTTATCATAATAGGAGCAGGAATTGTAGGTGAGTATGCAGCACGGACAGCATTAGCCATGGGTGCAAGTGTAAAAATATTTGACAATAGTATTTACAGGCTAAAGCGGTTACAAAATAATATTGGGGGAAGATTATGGACATCTGTAATAGAACCAAAAATTCTCGCCAAACAATTAAAGACCTGTGATGTTGCTGTGGGCGCACTAAGTGGAGCAGGCGGCAGAACACCTGTAGTGGTGAGTGATGAGATGGTAAGCAGCATGCGTCCGGGCACTGTCATTGTTGATGTGAGTATTGATCATGGCGGATGTTTTGAAACCAGCATGGTGACGACACACAAAAAACCAGTGTTCAAAAAATATGATGTAATTCATTATTGTGTACCTAACATTCCCAGCGGCTTTGCCCGAACAGCTTCGCAGGCTATCAGCAATGTGTTGATGCCTTTACTCTTAGAAACAGCGGAAGATGGTGGTATAGAAAATGTGGTTTGGTATAAAATAAATATCCGCAGTGGTATTTATCTTTTTAAGGGAAGCCTTACAAATTTTCACCTGAGCGAAAGGTTTGATTTAAAATATACAGATTTGAATTTGCTGATAGCGAGCAGGAGGTAAGATTGCTTATACTTTATAATTTGATATCTCGATAACTTCATCGCATCCTTCATACTCCAGTTTTTCATTGCTGCTTATGATGACTAATTTATTAGCTATGTAATTTTTTAAAAGTTCCTGGTAAAGTTTTACGCCACTCAGATCTAAATTACTAGTAGGCTCATCTAAAAATAAAACCTGTGATTTGCAGAAAAATGCCTGCGCAAGTTTAATGCGCTGCTTCATGCCGCTGCTGAAATAACGGATCTGTTTATTTTCTGCATTGCTTAAACCAACTGCATTTAATATAAATGCTGAATTTTCTGAAAGTGGTTTGAATTTTTCATGAAAGGCGAGAAATTCTTTTGCGGTCAATTCTTCTATCAGATCAAGATATGGAGCACAGAAGGAAAGCTTGGAATAGGGTTCTTCAATTTTTTTACCATCATCGGTATATGATAATTCCCCTTCACTATGAATAGTTGCCCCGGCAATAACTTGCAATAATGTAGATTTCCCCGAACCATTCGGGCCGATGATTGCATATTTTTTTCCAGGAAAAAACTGGTAGTCGAGGTGGCGGAAGATCCAATCCCGATTATAACGCTTGCCGGTATTTGTTAAGTTTATGTGCATTCAAATCAGGCAACATTATTCATCATCAGAACTGTTTTTTGTAAAACGTTTAATAATACCCCTGCCACTGTCTCGAATAAAAGTTACGATCTCGTCTCTTTCATCAGTAGCTTGTAATTCTTCTTCTATAAAGTTGAGCGCTTGTGACGTGTTTAAATTCTTATTGTAAATGATGCGATAAATATCCAGGATATGATTGATACGATCAAGAGAAAATCCTCTTCTTTTAAGTCCAACAGAATTAACGCCGGCATAACTCAGCGGAGTACGGCCTGCTTTAATATAAGGTGGTACATCTTTACTTACTAAAGAACCTCCGCTTACAAAAGCATGCTGGCCAATATGAACAAACTGGTGAATGGCACACATGCCTGCAAGAATTGCATGATCACCCAACTCTACGTGACCGGCCATTTGGGTATTGTTGCTCATAATGCAGTTATTTCCCACAATACAATCATGTGCAATATGGCTATAGGCCATTATCAAACAATTATCTCCAACCTTAGTTGTCCACCTGTCTTTGCTTCCCCTGTTAATGGTTACAAACTCCCGGATGGTTGTATTATCGCCAATTTCCACGGTTGTATTCTCACCTTCATATTTCAAATCCTGGGGAATAGCAGCGATTACCGCTCCTGGAAATATGCGGCAATTTTTTCCAACACGGGCACCTTCCATTATTGTTACATTACTGCCAATCCAGGTGCCCTCGCCAATTTCCACATTCTGGTGTATCACACTGAACGGGTCAATTTTTACATTGGTGGCCAGCTTTGCATTCGGGTGTATGTATGTGTGCGGATGAATCATAAAAAATTTGAAAATTTGAAAATTTGAAAATTCCGAAATATTTTCAAATTGAAATTATTTTCTAATTGAGCCATTTATTAATTGAGTATTAATTTCTTTTCACCAATTGTGCTGTAAATTCTCCTTCGGTACACAATTTATTACCCACATATACACTGCCTCTCATTACACATATTCCCCGGCGAATGGGTTCGATTAGTTCCATTTTTAATATCATTGTATCACCCGGCACTACTTTCTGTTTAAATTTACAATTATCTACCTTTAAAAAATAAGTGTCATATTTTCCTTCGGGCATTGCATTTATACAAAGAATGCCTCCGGTTTGCGCCAGAGCTTCTATCTGCAACACACCCGGCATAACAGGATTGCCAGGAAAGTGACCCTGGAAAAAGTATTCATTAAATGTTACATTTTTTATGCCTACGATAAGCGAATCATTCAGGTCTATTATTTTATCTACAAGTAAAAAAGGAAAGCGATGCGGCAACGTTTTTTCTATTTGTTCCTGGGTATATACTGGCTCCTGGTTTGGATTGTAAACCGGTATGCCTTTGGTATGTTTATTTTTTTTGATGTACTGTTTTATTTTTTTTGCAAATTCTACGTTGCTGCTATGCCCCGGCCTGTTGGCAATTATATGAGCCTTTATGGGGAAACCAATTAGTGCCAGGTCTCCTACAATATCCAGGAGTTTGTGGCGGGCCGGTTCATTAGGAAAACGCAGTTCCAGGTTGTTCAGGTATCCTTCGCTTTTTACTTCCACTTTAGTGCGACCAAAGGCTTTAGCCAATCTACCCATTTCCTCTGCAGTTACTGGTTTATCTACTACTACGATGGCATTATTGATATCACCGCCTTTTATTAGATTATTATCAATAAGCATTTCCAGTTCGTGCAGGAAACAAAATGTGCGGCAAGGTGCAATTTCATTACTGAAATCTTTCATGCTCTTTAGCGTTGCATGTTGCGTTCCCAATACCGGGCTATTGAAATCAATCAGCGTGGTAATTTCATAATTAGCAGCAGGCAATGCGGTCATTTCAACCCTTTTCTTTTCATCATAAAAAGAAATATTGGTATCAATAGTGTACCATGCTTTTGCAGCTTCCTGTTCTATTACGCCGGCTTTTTCTATAATCTCAATAAAGGGTTGGCTGCTTCCATCAATGATCGGGATCTCGGGTCCATTAACTTCAATCAGGCAATTATCAATACCAGATCCTACCAGCGCCGCCAGCACATGTTCTACTGTACTCACTTTTACGGTATCTTTTTCCAGTGTGGTTCCTCTTGATGTATCTGTTACCAGGTCGCAATCTGCTTTTATGGGAGCTGTACCATTAAGATCAACCCGCTGAAACTGGAAACCAAAACCAGGGTTTGCCGGCTTTAGGGTCATATCCACATTCACACCCGTATGTAAGCCGGTACCTGAAATGCTTATAGCTGCGCCAAGCGTATGCTGCTTATCTGAGTTGAAATTTTTATCCATGCGGCTATTTTCGAATTTGCGCAAAGATATTTGATTTTTTGTAGCCGGGATGAGTAGGGGAAAAAGCCTATTTAGTTACCAATAGCTGTTGAATGATGGTTTCAAGTTCATGGATTCTCTTTTCCAGTTGGGGAAGGTTACGCATAAGGGCCTGGCTGCGTAATGCAGCGGTATATTCAAATGCAGGTGAACCGGTTACTGCAGACCCCGGCGTTTTTATGGATTTACTTATGCCGCTTTGCCCATTTATTTTGCTTCCATCTGCAATGAAAATATGGCCAACCGTTCCTACTTGTCCGCCCATCATTACATTGTTGCCAATTTTTGTACTGCCGCTGATGCCGCATTGAGCTGCTATCACACTGTTGTTTCCAATTTCTACATTATGTGCAATCTGCAGCAGGTTATCTAATTTGGCTCCTGATTTTATAAGCGTACTACCAATCGTTGCCCTGTCTATGGCTGCATTTGCTCCTATTTCTACATTGTCTTCTATTACCACATTTCCTATCTGGGGTACCTTTTTAAAGCTGCCATCTTTTTGTGGAGCAAAACCAAATCCATCACTGCCGATCACAGTTCCTGCATGTATAACTACATTGTTTCCTACCACACAGTCATAATAGATCTTTACGCCTGCATGTATAATGCTGTTTTTACCTATCACAACATTATCACCAATATAAGCGCCGGGAAAAATCTTCGCACCGTCTGAAACAATTACATTTTTACCCAGGTAAACAAAAGCACCCAGGAAAATATTGTCACCAAGTTTTGCAGTAGCGTCAATATAAACAGGCTCCTGTATACCCGTAAGTTCCTGTGCTTTTATTTGTTGATATTTATCCAGTAAAATGGCAAAGGCGCTGTAAGCATCAGGCACCCGTACAAGCGTAGCATTAACAGATTGTTTTAATTGCAAAGATTCGTTTACAATAATTATAGAAGCCTTAGTGCTATATAGGTAATCCTCATATTTAGGATTTGCAAGAAATGCCAGTTGACCTTCACCAGCTTCTTCAATTTTACCAAAGGACGAGACGGTAACATCATTACTGCCTTCAACTTTTCCCCCGGTTATCTGTGCTATTTGCGCTGCGCTGAATTGCATATTTCCTGGCTTATTATCATCTTAAGTAACAAATGTAATATTTTTCGACGGTGCCTTTTACGTTTTCACTTATTAATGCATTATCTACTTCAGATATATCTTTTACCGAACCGTCTTTAAAAAGTATTTTGATATGTTCGTCTTCAAAATTATAAGTGCTGCTGCTGGCGAGGCCTGTAAATACGAGCCAGGAAGCATCATCCCAGCCCAGGTTATGTTCCTGCATAGTTTGCTGCAGGCGCTCTTCCAACAAGTGGCCATTTACTGGCTCATTAAAATATTTCACTTTCAGCAGTCTCCTGTTTACTATTCCATCGCAAAGGAATGATAATACTTTATCGGGATGATTGCACCAACCTTTTATAGCCATCAGCACATCATAATCGTCAACAGCGCAAAATTGTTTGAGGGTTACATTTTCAATTGGCTTAGAAATAAAACTGTTCAATGGTTCCTGGCATTGAGCTCCCAGCAGTTTAGCCCTTTTAATTATTCGCCGCAGCATTTGTTCTGCACTTAAAACCGTTTTGTGTAAATAAACCTGCCAGTACATAAGACGCCTGGCAACTAAAAATTTTTCAATTGAATAAATTCCTTTTTCTTCCACCATCAGCATACCATCATGCACCGTAAGCATTTTTAAAATTCGATCATATGCTATTACTCCTTCATTTACACCAGTAAAAAAACTATCTCTAGTCAGGTAATCCATCCTGTCTACATCTAATTGCCCACTTACCAATTGGTGCAAAAATTTTTTTGAATAATCATTGGTAAAAATATCCAGTGCCATCTGCAACTTACCGGCAAATATTTCATTCAATTCTCTAATGATAAGTAATGAAATGCTTTCGTGGTGCAGCCCTTCAGCAAGTACATGCTCGAGCGCATGTGAATAAGGCCCATGCCCAATGTCATGTAAAAGGATTGCAATTTTTGCAGCCTGTTGTTCTTCTTTAGTGATATCTATTCCTTTTGCACACAACTCCTGCAAAGCAGATCGCATTAAATGATAAGCACCTAACGAATGATGCAAGCGGGTATGCACAGCGCCGGGGTATACCAGGCAGGCCATTGCCATTTGATTTATCCGGCGAAGCCGTTGATAATAAGGATGGGCTATAATGTCATTGATCAATTCATCGTCAATAGTAATAAAACCATAAACGGGATCATTGATTATTTTATGGAAAGGCATTAAAGTTGATATGTTAAAAGAATTACAAAGTGCCGCAAAGCTACTAAGCATCTTTTTAAAAAATTAAATTTGTGCCCACCAGCTCCTTTTGAACCACCGTGAATACTTTTATTAATTTTCAATTAATGACATAATATGAACGTAGCTAAAATTCTTTGGGTAGATGATGAAATAGATAGTCTTAAATCGCAGATAATGTTTTTGGAAAATAAGGGTTATGAAGTGGCCACCAAAACAAATGGGTTTGATGCTGTTGAATATGTAAAAGATAATGTAATAGATGTGGTATTACTGGATGAATCAATGCCTGGTATTACGGGCCTGCAAACGTTGCAACAAATAAAGGAATATAAAAGCAACCTGCCGGTAGTATTAATAACAAAGAACGAAGCTGAAAATATAATGGATGAAGCCATTGGCAGCCAAATAAGTGATTACCTTATAAAACCCGTAAACCCAAACCAGGTATGGCTTAGCCTGAAGAAGATCATTGACAATAAAAGATTGGTGGCCGAAAAAACCACTTCCGCATATCAACAGGAATTCAGGAGTTTGTTTATGGCACTGAATGATAACCCGGATTATAATGAATGGATGGACCTGTATAAAAAACTTGTGTATTGGGAGCTGGAAATGAAAAAAAGCGATAGCCCCGAAATGCAGGAAGTTTTTCAAACACAAAAGCAGGAAGCAAATACAGAATTCTTCAAATTCATTTCAAGGAACTATGCTTCGTGGGTTTCACCAAAATCGACTGACGGTCCCATAATGAGTCATACTTTAATGAAATTTAAAGTGTTTCCACATCTTGAAAAAGGCACGCCCTTGTTCTTTGTATTGATAGATAACCTGCGTTATGATCAATGGAAAACCATTCAGCCCATGTTTGCTGAAAGCTTCCGCATACATGAGGAAGAAACATTTTATTCCATTTTGCCCACGGCAACACAATATGCACGTAATGCAATATTTGCAGGTATGCTTCCCATTGATATTGAAAAGCAATTTTCTCAACAATGGAAAAATGATGATGAAGATGGTGGCAAGAATTTATTTGAAGAAGATTTCCTGAAGGCACAACTTAAACACCTTGGAAAAGGTGAACTTAAATATTCTTATACCAAGATCACCAACAACCATGACGGGCAGAAGCTGGTAGATAATATCCATAATTTTTTGCAGAATGATATTAATGTCATTGTTTACAATTTTGTTGATATGCTTAGTCATGCAAGAACTGAAATGGAAGTGCTGAAAGAACTTGCGGGTGATGAAACAAGTTATCGCAGCATTACTCAAAGCTGGTTTGAGCATAGTCCACTGCACCAGGCACTCAAGAAAATTGCAGATAAGAAAATAAATATGGTTGTGGCAACAGATCATGGTAGCACAAGAGTAAAAACGCCGGCAAAAGTTATTGGCGATAAACAAACTACTGCCAATCTTCGCTATAAGCATGGTCGTAATCTTAATTATGAAGCAAAGGATGTACTTGCATTCAGGGATCCACGTGAAGCTGGTTTGCCTGTGCCTAACGTAAACAGCAGTTTTATTTTTGCCAAGGGCGACTTGTTTCTTTGCTATCCTAATAACTACAATCATTTTGTGAACTATTACCGCAATACTTTTCAGCATGGTGGTGTAAGCCTTGAAGAAATGATCATACCCGTAATAAGAATGACAAATAAGTAAAAAATTAAAAGTCAAAAGCTGATTTTTTTTTTTAATGCAAGAAGATTTTAACTAATGGTGATAACTTAAATCTGAAAACTAGAGACCTGCCTTTATTTTTGTAGCCTTATTTGGATTGATAAAACCTTTGATTTAAAAATGAAATTCACGCAACATAACCTGGATAAGATCGAAAAAGTAATTGAGGAAAGTGGGTATATTATCCGCTACGAAAGGGGTACTTTCCAAAGTGGCTATTGCATTCTGCAGGAAAAAAAAGTAGTGGTGCTTAATAAATTTTTTCAGACTGAAGGTCGTATAAATACTTTAATTGATTTACTTCCCCAATTAGAAATCAATGTAGATCTTCTCACTCTTGAGAGCCAAAAATTATATGCCGTGCTTTCCACAGCTCCATCAGAAAGCCGGTAAAGACTCGCTTGATTTCGCTTAATTTTGAATAGTGAATTCCCCCCCGCTAAAAATAACTTTTCTTGGCACAGGTACCAGCAGTGGTGTGCCTATGATAGCATGTCCCTGCGAAGTATGTGCATCTGCCGATCCACGTGATAAACGCTTGCGAAGCAGTATTCTTGTTCAGAGTGAAAGCACTAGCATCGTAGTGGATACGACACCGGATTTCCGTTACCAAATGCTAAGAGAAAATGTAAAAAAGTTGGATGCGGTTATTTATACTCATCCTCACAAGGATCATATCGCAGGGTTGGATGATATAAAGGCATTTAATTTTTTCAATAAAAAAGCCATTGATGTTTATGCCAATGATATCACTCAGAAGGCATTAAAAAATGAATTCCATTATATTTTCACAGAGAAAAAATATCCGGGTATACCCGAGATAAATTTACTAGATATACCGCAAGACGTTTTTATGATCGGCGATATTCCCGTGTTACCGGTTTATGTATGGCATCTTCATATGCCGGTAATTGGTTTCCGCTTTGGAAAGTTTACTTATATAACCGATGCTAACCGGATTGAGGAAAAAGAAAAAGAAAAAGTGAAAGGCAGCGAAGTTTTAGTATTGAATGCGCTTAGGCACAAAAAACATATTTCGCATTTTAATGTAGCGGAAGCCATCGAACTTGCTGATGAACTAAATATTCCAAATACCTATTTAACGCATATAAGTCACCAACTGGGGCTTGATAAAGTCATTAATGATCAACTACCTGCCGGTATATCACTGGCCTACGATGGGCAGGTGCTGATTTTTTAAAAAAATTACCGAAACCGGGTATTGCGAAAGTTTAAAATGCTTTTTATTTTGTGGTATGTCCCGGCAAAATAAAAATCACTATTTACATTTTACCAAGAAAGAAAGAAATGGTACAGCTTTTTTACTGCTGATCATCTTATTGATAGCACTCATCCCATTTCTTGTAACTTTTTTTTATAAAAAAGAAATCCCCAGTGTATTGGATTATACCAATGAAGTAGAGGCCCTTAAACAAAAGCAAGCGGAAAACAGCCGAAAGAAATTTGCTAATACAGAAGATTCAGATCCCTATGAACACTATTATCCAAAAAAAGAAAATAGCTATTCGGCTGTAAGCCTTCATCCCTTTTATTTTGATCCCAACACACTCTCCGCAGATGGCTGGAAGAAGATGGGGATAAGAGAAAAAACAATTGCAACTATTCAAAACTATTTATCTAAAGGCGGAAGATTTAAAGTGGCGGATGATATTAAAAAGATATGGGGCATCAAAGAAGAAGAAGCAGAACAACTTATTCCATGGATCAGAATTGCAGAAACAGATAAAGCCGCCGAAAAAAAATATGCAATATTTGAAACCAAAAAAGAATATGAGAAAGTTCTGGAATTAATTGATATAAACCAGGCTGATAGCTCTGCCTGGGAGTCCCTTCCCGGTATTGGCGCAAAACTTTCGCAGCGAATTGTAAACTTTAGAAACAAGCTTGGAGGTTTTTATAAAATAGACCAGGTAGGGGAAACTTTTGGACTGCCGGATTCTACTTTTCAATTGATCAGGAAAAGATTGGAATTAAGAGGTAGGGAAATAAAAACGATTGATATAAATACTGCTACAGTGGAAGAATTGAAGCTGCATCCCTACATACGCTATAACCTGGCAAATGCCATTGTGCAATACAGAACACAACATGGAAATTTTGCACAGGCTGAGGATCTAAAAAAGATCATGCTTATTGATGAAATAACCTATACTAAAATCTCACCTTATATCCGAACAAATGACTAACGATTGTTAGTAAATCAAATTGCTTAATTTGCGCCCTTAACGATTGCTATTACAATGAATTTTTCACAGGACGAATTGACCACGCAGGTTATACAAACTGCACGTGATTTTGCACAAAAGCATATTAAGCCCGATCTAATGATATGGGATGAATCCCAGGAATTTCCATTACAGGTATTTAAAGAAATGGGAAAGCTGGGCCTCATGGGCATACTGGTGCCGGAAGCCTATGGCGGTACGGGTATGGGATATTATGAATACAGCTATGCTATCCAGGAAATAGCAAAAGTTTGTGGTTCCATTGGACTTTCAATGGCTGCACATAATTCACTTTGTACAGGTCATATATTAGCATTTGGAAATGAAACACAAAAGCTAAAATATTTGCCAAAGCTGGCAAGCTGCGAATATTTGGGAGCCTGGGGTCTTACAGAACCGAACACAGGCAGCGATGCTGGCAACATGAAGACTACGGCTGTAAGAGACGGCGATAACTGGATCATCAATGGAACAAAAAGCTGGATAACACACGGTAAAAGCGGGGATGTAGCGGTTGTAGTTTGTCGTACTGGAGAACCAAGGGGGAAAAATAATTCCACTTCATTTATTGTTGAAAGAAATACGCCTGGGTTTTTCGCAGGCAAAAAAGAAAATAAGCTTGGCATGCGTGCAAGCGAAACGGCAGAAATGATCTTTGATAACTGCATCGTTCCAGATAGTAGCAGGATGGGAGAGGTGGGCGCTGGTTTTAAACAATCCATGAAAGTCCTGGATGGAGGACGAATCTCCATTGCAGCGTTAGCCCTGGGTATTGCAAAAGGTGCTTATGAAGCGTCTTTAAAATATGCGCAGGAACGTCACCAGTTTGATAAACCTATTGCAAGCTTCCAGGGAATTGCATTTAAACTAGCAGATATGGCAGCAAAAATTGCTGCAGCCGAATTATTGATAAACCAGGCATGTGATCTAAAAATGCGGGGCATGCCTATGACCAAAGAAGCGGCGATAGCTAAATATTATGCAAGTGAAATATCTGTAGAGATAAGTACGGATGCGGTACAGATATTTGGAGGCTATGGCTATACCAAAGATTTCCCGGTAGAAAAATTTTACAGGGATAGCAAGCTTTGTACTATTGGTGAAGGAACAAGTGAAATACAAAAGCTGGTGATCAGCAGGGAGATTCTGAAATAAGTCACTAAGTCAATGGTCAAAAGTCAATAGGTCAATAGATATTACGATAATCGTATTATGTTAGTGATCATGAAGATTCAAGTTTTAAAATAGCTACATAATGACCCAAATGACATCTTTATTTTCCCTCTAATAATTTTTCAACAGCACCACCCATCATAGGAAATTTTTCTACTACAAAATCCTTGATTACTTCGAGGGTTTTTTTTGCCTGTTCTTCAGTAAGGTTCACTTCACTTTTTAGTTTGTCAATTAATTCCTGCATTTTGTTTGGGTTTAGTTTTGTTTTTGATATTTTAGTTTTGCGTTGTATGAGAAAAGTGCGCAATCAACTTTGTTTGCTTGTCAACCTATTTACTTTATATACTTTTTTTAGTTACCTCATTCCTACTCCGTATCATACCTATCCACTCTTTCGATACCGGGAAGAGCAAGTAATTCCTCTACCAATTTTTCCAACTCTTCTTTATCATGTACAAATACTTTTACATTTCCTTCAAAGATGCCATCCTTTGCCTCAATGGTCATTGCAGATATATTCACTTTTAATTCGCCACTGATAAGGTTTGTTATTTTATGAATGACCCCTACATCATCTAAGCCGATAATTTTAAGACCAGTAAGGAAAGAGATCTCTTTATTTTTTGCCCATTTGGTTTTTACAACCCTGTGGCCATAATTAGCCAATAGTCTTGCAGCATTTGGGCAGGTAGTCCTATGTATTTTCAGTCCTTCACCCGTTGTTACAAATCCAAAAACATCATCACCTGGAATTGGTTTGCAGCAATTGGCCAGTGTGTACATGATCCTGTCACTACTTTCGCCAAAAATGATTAGTTCGGTGTCTTTATCTTTTTTCGATGATGATTTAAATTCATGTTCAGGCGCTGGTTTTTCTTCTACAGGTTTGGGACGGGGATGAATTAATTTATCCCCGGAGACGGTGAAGTCCTTCAAGTCAGAAAGATCAATCTTCTTTAAAGCAAGTTCATAGAACAGGTCCAGGCTTGAAGTCAATTTATAGAAAACTGTCAGTTCATCCAGGTTTGCCTGGGACATAGGCACTTTAAGGTTGTCCAGTTTGCGTTGCAGTGTGTATTTTCCTTCTTCTGCCACAGTTCTTTTTTCATCCTTCAGCGTATCCTTTATTTTGGATTTTGCTTTACTGGTCACTACAAAATTCAGCCATTCCTGGTTAGGCTTTTGTTTGGCACTTGTGATAATCTCTATTTGATCGCCACTGCGTAGTTTATAACTAATGGGAACCAGTTTGTGATTTACCTTGGCACCAATACACCTACTTCCAACAACTGTGTGAACACTAAAAGCAAAGTCCAATGCACTTGCCCCAATTGGTAACATCTTAATATCACCTTTTGGTGTATATACATAAATTTCTTCTGCCAGGAACGATGTTTTAAAATCCTGTAAGAAATCCAATGAGTTGCTGTCCTGGTTTGCAAGTGCCTCTCTTATCTGGTGAAACCATGTGTCAAAGCGACTTTCGTCATCCTTACCTTCCTTATATTTCCAATGTGCTGCAAGTCCTTTTTCTGCTATTTCATTCATTCGCTTTGTGCGTATCTGCACTTCTACCCATTTACCCTGGGGCCCCATTACCGTTGTATGTAATGCTTCATATCCATTGCTTTTAGGATTACTCAACCAGTCACGCAACCGCTCTGGGGAAGGATTGTAAGCATCTGTAATGATGCTGTATACTTTCCAGCAGTCTTCCTTCTCTTTATCGGGGGTAGAATTTACCAGTATGCGAATAGCAAAGAGATCATATACTTCTTCAAAAGAAACGCCTTTCTTTTTTATCTTACTCCAGATGGAATGAATACTTTTTGGCCTGCCATATATCTCAAAATCAAAACCCGTTTTTTCCAGTTTTTCTTTTATAGGCCTGATGAAGTCATTGATATACCTGCTGCGCTCCCTCTTGGTGTCCTGCAGTTTTTGGGCAATGTACCGATATGTGTCTGGCTCCATATATTTCATAGCCAGGTCTTCCATTTCTGTTTTGATATTGTATAAGCCCATCCTGTGAGCAAGTGGGGCATATACATATACTGTTTCAGAAGAGATCTTTAATTGCTTTTCCCGCTTCATACTATCCATCGTTCGCATGTTATGAAGCCGGTCGGCAAGTTTTATCAGTATCACTCTTGGGTCATCGGTAAGGGTTAATAGTATTTTTTTAAAATTTTCTGCCTGTTGGCTGCTATTAGCATCCATCACTGTAGAAATTTTAGTTAGCCCATCTACGATCTTTGCTATCTCTGGTCCAAAATCCCGTTGTATATCATTAAGAGTGATATCGGTATCTTCAACAGTATCGTGAAGCAAAGCACAAATCGTACTCCTTATCCCGAGGCCTATTTCTTCTACACAGATTTTTGCTACTGCAAGTGGGTGAAGAATATAGGGTTCGCCACTTTTGCGCCGCATTGTTTTGTGAGCATCTGCGCTCATTTCAAATGCATTTCTCAGTAGTTCCTTGTCACCCGGTTTTAATTTAGTCTTCAATACCCTGAGTAAAGCTCTGTATTGCCGGATGATCTCCTTTTTTTCGTCTTCGTCCGAAAGATTATAAGTTAATATGGTTTCTGTTTCCTCCATGAACGACGAATTTAATTTAAAAAGCTGCCCTTTCCAAAACCCGGTTTCCTTAAATATGGTTATTAAACTTGTTTAACGAATATTAGTATTTATTTGGTAAGGTATTTCAGCAGCTTTCCCTTAGTTTTGCCACCCGTTTGCGGGCAGGCACGTAAATGACAAAAGCGGATGTGGCGAAATTGGCAGACGCACTAGACTTAGGATCTAGCGGAGCAATCCATGTAGGTTCGACCCCTATCATCCGCACAGCTACACAAATTCCCCCGCCGAAAACGGGGGTATTTTTTAACATTGAATACAAATAAATATTATGGCAACAGTAGTAAGAGAAAATATCGGGTTATTAAATGATAAGGTGACTGTGAAACTGGAAAAGACGGACTATTTGCCCGCTTTTGAAAAAAAGTTAAAAGAATATAGTAAGACTGCAAATATTCCTGGTTTCAGAAAAGGTATGGTGCCTGCCGGAATGATTAAGAAAATGTATGGCCCGTCTATTTTTTCTGATGAAATCCTACGAAGCGTAGAAAAGGAACTTTATACTTATCTGAACGCAGAAAAACCTGAAATTTTTGCACAGCCCCTTCCTCTGGCTTCAAATAGCAAGATCGATATGAATAATCCAGGGGATTATGATTTTGATTTTGAAATGGGTATGAAACCAGCTTTTGAGATTGCAGACTTGAAAAAGGCCAAGTTCACATCTAATAAAGTGCAGGTGACCGATAATATGTTAGATGAAGAAATAAGCCGGATGCAAATAAAGGGGGGTAAAATGACTGAACCGGAAACCATCGACAATGACGAAAACGTGTTGAATGTATTATTCACAGAGCTGGGAGATAAAGGAGAGTTGGTTGAGAACGGAATCGTAAAAGAGAATTCTGTATTACTTAAATATTTTGCACCTGCAATTAAAGACCAATTAATGGGCAAGCAAAAAGGAGATGCTATCACTTTTCAATTGAACAAAACCTTTGAGGGAGATAAGTTAGAAATGATGTTGCAAGATCTTGGTTTTGAAAAAAATGATTCCGAAGCAGCCAAAAAAGTTTTTAAACTTGAACTCGTAAAAATTGGATTGGTAGAAAAAAGAGGGATGGATGTAGATTTTTTTGAAGAAGTTTTTCCCGGAAAAGACATAGCTACTGAAGAGAAATTTCGGGGGGCTTTGAAATCAGAGATTGAAAATTATTGGCATGGTCAGACAAATAATCAATTGCATGATCAGTTATATCATTTTCTTTTAGATGAAACCAACATGGAATTCCCCGAAGCTTTTCTTAAACGTTGGTTACAAACGGGCGGTGAAAAAGAAAAAACTGCTGAAGAAGCAGAAGCAGAATATCCAGGATTTATCAATCAACTGAAATGGACTTTGATCAGTGATAGAATTATCAAAGAAAATAACCTTGATGTATCTCAGGAAGAACTTCGGGAAAGTATGCGTACTGAAGTAATGCGTTATTTTGGCCAGATGAATATGACTGAGGATCTAAGCTGGCTTGACAGTTACCTGGATAGGATGATGAAAGATGAAAAGCAGGTAGATGCTACATATCGCAGGTTGGTTACAGAGAAATTGTTTAACTGGGTGGCGCAACAGGTTAGTCCGATTGAAAAAACTGTAACTGCCGAAGAACTAAGCGGCATGATGCATAATCATCAGCATTAAAAATTAAGTTTGAATAAATTGTTTAGGTAATTAATGATGGACACAACCGATCATATAAAAAAATTCAATTAGAAATATGGCTTTCCAAAACACCTGCTGAAAGGATAAAGCAATTTTTGGATGATAATGAAATGCTTTATCGTTTTTGGAATAACGCAAAAAAACAAAAAGAGATCTTTGGCTCTTTCTTTAAAACTTCTGCTGACAAGAATACTTAGTTCACCACCTTATTAGCACAACTGCTACTTGCAAAGGCTTCGGGTTTAGCTTTAAAGGCAAAGCCCATCCCCAGGATATAGCCCATTGCTTCACGTAATGCCTCGTTACTTTTAAAATGGGGATTAGTATTTATGTCGGCATGTACTTCCATGTCAATATCATAAATGGTAAACAGATCGCAGAGTTCATAAGCTATCTCAATACTTTTCGCAACTTCTACCAGCATCCTTTCTTTGATACTGTACTTAAGAGTTGTTTTTTCGTTATGAATAAACATAAAGCCACCATGGCCTTCTCTTAAAAAAACAATTACTGTAGCAAATTCTGTATCCTTACCTTTTACCTGGCTGTCTGTACCAATGCATACTTTTAGTTTAAAGCCTGAGAGGGTTTCTCTTTTGATGGCTTGCTCAACAGCATCTTTTACGGGAAGTAATATGGGGTCTCCATTAAATTTTCTCCATAACATAATAGTGGGGTTTTTTAAAGTTACTTATAAAACCATCATATAGTGTTACTTAACTTCTAAGCTTTTATCAGAAAATGTGAATAAGTGTATAATATTCCGGGAATTAACCCATAAAAAAAGGGGCCAGCCCCTAACGCTGACCCCTAACTTACACATGAATCTACCTTACTGTTTTATAATCCTTTCAGATTGTATTTGATTATTATTTATTAATTGTATGATGTACATACCCGATGCTTTATTACTGATATCTATTTTATTGATTCCTTTTAATCCGTTACCGCTGCTTAGAACCCTTCCGTTAACATCGCTCAGCCTATAATTATAATTTTGAGAAGCATTCACCATTATTTCGTTCTTTACCAAGGTAGATACGTAATATTGGTTGTCTGCGTTTGCTGAGGCTTTAAGAACTATTACATTTGAATAAACCGTTTGGTCAAGTACTGAGGTAACTTTTAAACGGTAGTATAAATTTCCAGTTTGATAAGGAGCGTATGTAAAGCTCTTGGCTGATGCTGCTGTATTATAAAGTGTTTTGAAATTAATCCCATCTTCAGAAACTTCAATAACCTGTGTTTTTATAGGCTCGTCAGCAATAATGTTCCAGCTCAATGCATGCTTATTTTTATCGGCGGAACCATTTAGTGTAACATCATGTATTGGAAGTGCCCCACTGAGGCCGGTAATCGAATAGGAGCCAAGGCTTCCATATTCACCAATATTCACATTTCCCGTTCCAGTTAAAACAATATAATAAGTGCCGGTATTCAAAGTTGTATCCACAATTATGTTCATTGCATTGGCAGGATTATAGGTCCGTATCAGTGTTTTTGACGCATCATATAATTGTGCCATTATATCAAGATTAGAACCTTCATCATTTAAGGCAATAGCATACGGATTTGCTTCAAAATGAAAACTTGAATTTTGCGACACAGAAAACTTAAATGCATCTTTATCTAAAGTGGTAGTTATTATCCCCGCCTGAGAAAAAGAATTAGAAGTAAGTGTGTAGGTACTCGTTCCCAGTGTTTCTCCAAAATCATCGGTACGATAACTAAATCCATTTTGGCTGGTGATGATCGTTAAATTATCCTGTGTGCTTGTGCAACCATAAGGAGTCGGGCCATTATTCCAAGTGGTCATATTTTTATAATAGCTATTCCCCATAACAGGTGCCCAGCTGGTTTCACCTGTACCAACTCCAAGGTTATAAGTTGCGGTAAGTGCACAAGTATTATCATAAGAAGATTGATGCGAAAGTCCTACAGTATGGCCGCTTTCATGTGTGCAACATTCAGCTACATATTTAGGATAATTCGGCCCAAGACGATCACAAAAAACGAAGCCAGGTGTATCATCTCCCCATGTAAATGAACCTACGTAAGAGATACCACCAACCCCAGGTCTCCATGCGCTTGTAGGCGTGATGATGATCCTGATTCTTTTAGTTAGAGGTGCTGAAAGAAATTTTGTTTCTTCAGTAGTAATATTAATATTGAAAGGGCGATAATCTTCTGACACCCTGTTGAATATTTCTGTTATCTGTGCATCATTCATTCCACTAGGAAGGCATGTAAAAGCAACTCCTCCATTCCAGCTTGATGACTGAACAGGTTGCCCGTCAAAATCAAGATAGATGGTGTAAGATGAAGATGGTAGACTGTTTAGTCTTGGTTGACTAAAGGCTTGTGTAGTTGCCATAAGGCATAGCATCGTTACGATGATGTGTGTAAAGTTTTTCATTATTGTAATTTTTTAAATTACTTGGTTTAGGAACCGGTTATTGGAAATTGGATATTATGTATTGTTGATCTTAAAAGCTACAGTCCTGCATTACTTTTCCTGTTTCAAATTTTTTGAATATATAAGTTCCGTCAAGATTTCTTACAATTTCGTACCCGTCAAATGAATGTTCATTTAAGATGCGTCCTACAAATGATATACTACCATCGTCATTTTTAATTCTTGATAAATGTAAAATTGCATTATTAAAAATCTCAGATTTGATAGTTATACTCTGAAGGTTATTATACTTAGCAACATTGCTTAATACTCTTCCTGGAAAATTAAAACTGCTGCTCACAGCAAGGTTAATATCCTGTCCGTCTACCGACTGGAAAAGATTCTGCAACTTAGCATCTGAGATAACGATACTTTCAGGAAAATTTTCAAATATTTTAGGCCTTGTATCGGCCTGGGAATAACCTACTGCTGTTATAAGGCAAAGCAGTAGCATGAGCAAGGGTTTACGATGCGGTTTCATGGTGTATTGGTTTTATTTTTCAGAGATATTGGATAACTCTCAGATAAAACGCAATAACTTTTCCCTTAGTATATAAAGATTATTTTTTTTTAAAAAGATGTCAAAGCGACTACAAGTTGTAGTTAAGTTTCTAATATTGATTGGTGCTAAGCATTACTAGTGTACAGGCATTTAATGTCTTAATTCCTTTTTTATTTGCTAGCTCTTCCAGTTCATCATTTTCTGTTCCGGGGTTAAAAATGATCCGTTTTGGATTGAGCGAAAGAATATAATCGTAGTAAGCTTTTTGATTGGCTGGGTTAAGATATAAAGTAACAGTATCTATTTCCTGCACAGGCGGCAACCCTTTTTGTATTGGAACATTTTGTAGGCTACCTTCTTTTTTGCCTATCGCCACAACAGGATGCTGGTGAGAAAGAAGTTTATGTAATGCAAGATAACTGTAGCGTGCAGGGTTTTCAGAAGCACCGAGTATCAATGTTTTTTTTGAAGGCATGTCTTATCTTTTTTTATTTATTGTTTTTTTATACCTGCATATCTTTTCAAAAATTTCCTAATCTAAAAATCTTTCTTTTAATTCAGGTGTAGGGATCATGCATTCATCTTTTTTTCCAAACCAGCGATACCTGTTCTTTGCAATAATATTATACACGGCATTTCTTATAAAAGCAGGTACAATAATAAAGCCATATAAAAGATTTGCAGGTGAGGTTAAATGTCTCGCTATTTTCAATGCAGCGGCGGATCTTGTATAAAGTTTGTTATTGGAGATGAGCACAAATGAATTGAAATCATCCTGGCTTAAATGGTATTGCTTAAGTAAATGTTGCCCGTGATGACCTTGTAAAGAAGCAAATTTGAAGATGGATTTTTTGTCTTGCTTAATTACAAACTGTACAGCCTGGTTGCATAAATTACAAATGCCGTCAAATAAAATTATCGGATGTTCATTCACAACCGCAATTTAGTGAATTGATGAGTAGGCTGCTGGCAGAAGGAATTTCCTAAGATTTTATACAAGCATGATCACTGGATTCTCCATGTATTTTTTCAGTGTTTGAAGGAAGGCAGCACCAACTGCTCCATCTACCGAACGATGATCGCAGCTTAAGGTTACTTTCATGACATTGGTTACTGTGAACTCACCTTCTTTTCGTATCACTGTTTCTTTGATGCGGCCCACAGCAAGAATGCAACTATCCGGGGGATTAATGATAGCAGTAAATTCTTCAATATCCATCATACCCAAATTTGAAATGGTAAATGTATTACCAGAAAATTCATTGGGTTGTAATTTTTTATCTTTTGCCTTAGCATACAATTGTTTTGCATATGCAGCTATTTGTGATAATGATTTCTGATCGGCAAAACGAATGACTGGCACGATCAATCCTTCCGGAAGTGCTAATGCAGACCCAATATGGATGTGATGATTTTGCCTGATGAAATCGCCCCCTTCCGTGCCAACACGGGTGGATATCCAACTGCTATTCACATCCGGATGTATTCGTAACGCTGAGGCGCAGGCTTTTATCAGCATATCATTTACAGAAATTTTTACAGGGCTCACTTCATTCATAGCTGTTCGTGCCGTGATGGCATTGTCCATGTTTATTTCCATGGTCAAATAAAAATGCGGAGCGCTGAATTTACTCTCAGCCAACCTGCGTGCAATAGTTTTCCGCATTTGAGTGAGTTGGACATCAGTGTATCCTTCTTCACCTGTTGCAGTGAATGCCGGTGCATTTGCTGTTTTTTCCTGGGTGGATTTTACAGCTTTAGTTTCTGAAGGTGTGTAACTGTCTACATCCTTTTTTATAATTCTACCGCCATCACCCGATCCTTGTATACTTGAAATATCAACACCCTTTTCCTGTGCAAGTTTTTTTGCAAGTGGCGATGCTTTAATCCTGCCGTTTTCAGCAGGGCTTGCTTTTTCTTGGGAAGCAGGTGATGGTGTTTTTTCTATCGACTGGGGAGCAGCAATCTCTGTTGACTCTTCCTGCGATGGAGCGGCAGCATTTGCGCCAGATTTATCAGCGGCAACATAAGCTGAAACATCTGTACCCGGTTTACCAACAATGGCAATGATCTCATTTATTTTTGCCGCCTTGCCTGCTTCAACTCCAATGTATAAAAGTGTTCCTTCTTCATAGCCGACAACTTCCATTGTGGCTTTATCTGTTTCCACATCGGCCAGCACATCATCTGCCTTTACCTTATCACCAACTTTCTTATTCCAGGAAATTATTTTTCCTTCAGTCATTGTATCGCTCAGAAGAGGCATCCTGATCTCCTTAGCACCTTCTGGCAATTCAACTTTTGCTGAAACAGCATTTTTAGTTTCGGCTACAGGTGTAGCCATGTTTTCTGCGGGAGATTCCGGAGATTTTTCTGCGGAGGGAGCAGCGCTTGCTGTTTCACCTTCAAGGGCAGCTTTGTAATCTTCTCCTTCTTTACCAACTACTGCAAGAATACCATCTACTTTGGCAGCTTTCCCCGCTTCCACCCCAATATATAAAAGCGTTCCATCATTATAGCTTTCCAATTCCATGGTTGCTTTGTCTGTTTCCACCTCTGCCAACACATCTCCCGGTTTTATCTTATCACCTACTTTTTTATTCCACGCCACAATCACACCTTCTGCCATTGTATCACTCAACCGGGGCATGCGTATCACTTCTGCCATTGTATAAATTTTCTTTTGTAAATGAATGTCGAAATTAATGTAAAAACAGGAAAAGAATAGATGTTTAGCCTGGCGGCTTTATTTTTAATAATCCAATTCAAGGCGCAACCTGTCTTTCAATTCCTTCAGCAGCGGGTATTTTTCGGCTAAGAGATTAAATTGTTCTCTTGTGTTCAATGTTTTTTCGCCAGGAATTTGTTCAAGCGGAGATTCTTCTACTTTTAATTGATAAACAAGCTGCCTGTTATTAAAATATTGCTGAAGATGGTAGATTAGCCTTGACCTTTCTGCCTCGATGAATTTCTGTTCAAGTATGCTGCCGGTAATGATGGTAATATTATTTTCACTCGTAATAATGCGCTTCGTGTTTTTAAAAACTGTGCTGGCTGAATGATTTTTTGCGCTTACGAGGTATTCTATGTATTTGCCCCAGGCAATGTCCAGTTCTTTATCAGACAAAAGAATTGATGAGTAAGAGTTGCCGTTCATTGCCGATATACCCGCCCTTATCCTCTCTAATGATTTCATGGAACCCTGAGTAGCTGCTGGAGTTTCGGGTTTATTTGTCTGAGCCTTTTTTTGAGGGGCTGAAGGCAATTCTACAATCAGTACTGCCTCTTCTTGTTGAATAGCATGCGAAGGGGGGGCCTTTCTTTCTACCGCAATTTCTTTTATACTTATAGGTACAATTGATTTGAATGCTATTGTTTTATTAGCCGTTGCTATTTTTTTTTTACCGGAACCTTCGCCATTCATCATTTCTACAGCCTGGCCGAGGTAAGTTAGTTTTATCAGGATCATCTCTACAAACAAACGTTTGTTCCTGGCTTGTTTATAAGCGCTTGCCGCTTCGCTGATAATGTTCAATGCCGCTATCATCCAGCCTGCATCTAAATTTAAAGCGGATTGAATGTACCTACTTTTAAAATCATCTGCAACTTCTAAAAGTATAGCAGCCTTAGGATCTTTACTTACCATCAGGTTGCGGATAAATTCCGCCATTCCTTCCAGAAGCGTATCACCTTCAAATCCTTTTTGATTGATATCATCAAACAACAGCAAAGCATCTGTAAGTTTCTGCTGCTGCATGAAATCCAAAAGTTTAAAATAATAATCCTCATCCAATACATTTAAATGTTCCAGGGTATTGGAATAAGTTATTTTACCATCTGTGAAGCTTGCAATTTTATCCAGGATGCTCAGGGAATCTCTCATACACCCTTCACTCTTTTGCGCTATTAAATGAAGGGAAGCTTTATCTGCTGAAATTGATTCTTTATCGCAGATCTCCCTAAGATGATCTACCGTATCGTTGATGGTAATTCTTTTGAAATCGAATATCTGGCAGCGGCTAAGTATAGTAGGTAGTATCTTATGCTTTTCTGTTGTAGCCAGGATAAAAATGGCATAAGGCGGTGGCTCCTCCAACGTTTTTAAAAATGCGTTGAAGGCCTGCGCACTAAGCATGTGTACCTCATCAATGATGTAAACTTTATATTCTCCGGCTTGAGGTGCAAATCTTACTTGTTCTACCAGGTTACGAATATCATCTACTGAATTATTACTTGCAGCATCCAGTTCATGAATATTAAAAGAACTTCCATTATCGAAAGATACACAACTGTTACAAACATTGCAGGCCTCTCCATCTGTTGTTCTATTTTCGCAATTGATGGTTTTAGCAAGGATTCTTGCGCAAGTGGTTTTGCCAACTCCCCTAGGGCCACAAAATAAAAAGGCATGTGCCAGGTGATTATTTAAAATGGCATTTTTTAAGGTAGTAGTTATATGCTGCTGACCCACAACTGTGCTAAAGTTTTGAGGCCGGTATTTTCTCGCTGATACAATAAATTTTTCCATACTATTAAGGACTAAAGCAACAATTTACAGCCCTTTCGGCAAATCTAAATGCTAAAATCTGTAATCAAAAATCAATTTAAAATAGGATGACGATGAAAGGTTTTTGTGCGGTCAAAAAGATACCTGTAAGTAGTAAGTGTACGGGTTTTATGTACTGCTCCAATGCTTTGGGCAATGTTGAGCATTTTGGGGTTAAAGTCGCCAATCCATTGCATTTCGTATTCAGTATAAGGAACGCTTTGTGCTTGTATAACTTTAGCCGATGCTGCAATGATGTAGGAATCAACGCCCTTGCCTTGATATTCGGGAACAACGCCAAATACAAGACCTGCAAATTTTTTATTATGGCTGAATGTTTTCAGCCACAGAAAATATAACTTTTGTATCAATCCAAATTTACCATGAAGGTATTTGAACCATTGGTTCAGATCAGGAAGATTAATAAAAATAGCGATAGGATCTTTTTTATAATATGCAAACCAGATGATCCTTTCGTCCATAACCGGCTTCATTTGTTTGAACATCAATTGTACCTGTACTTCGGATAAAGATTTCAGGCCACCATGCCCTGCCCATGCTTTATTATAAACCTGCGTGAAATCAGCTGCGTATTTTTTTAGATTATTTTTATCAATGCAGCAAGCGGAAAAATTTTTGTCCTCTGCTATTTTATGATACCTAGTCCAAATCTTTTCTTCCAAAGGCACTTTGGGATGCATACCAAAACATACCTGGTTATAAAATAATTTAAATCCATAGTTTTCCAGGAGGTCTTTGTAATAAGGAAGATTATAATTCATGCAATACATGGGTTCATAAAAACCTTCGGTAACGAGGCCCCACCATCGATCTCTTTCTCCAAAATTTATTGGGCCATCCATTGCTTCCATTCCTTCCTTTATTAACCAATGCCTTGCATTATCCAGTAAAAGTTCAGCCGCATCCTGGTTATTGATACATTCAAAAAATCCCATTCCTCCTACCGGCACATCGTCGTTTTTGTTTTTATACTTCTTGTTGGTAAAAACGGCAATTCTGCCAATAAGGTTTTCATTTTCATCTTTCAATATCCACCTTTGGGTCTTTCCGTTGCGAAAGGTTTTATTTTTTTCAATATCAAAAACCGCATCTATGTCTTTATCCAGCGGTCTTATCCAGTTTGGATCATTCATATAAATAAATAAGGGAACTTTCAGAAATAGTAGTGCTGTATTTTTATCCTCTACCGGTAAAATTTCCATTTATGGTTTTTGCTTTATTGGGATTAATTTTTTTTCTTAATTCACTGGCAGTTTTGGTTGAACCATCAGGGCTCCATCCGGGTGGCATGAAAATATATTTGAAACGGGTAACCAGGCTGTTCTTTTTTCTTACATCGTTCACCAGACTTTTCCATTCATGAAAGACGAGATTAATCATATTATTATTTTCAGAACTGGATTTTGCCAGGCCATATTTTACAGGTTCGCCCGGTAATTCTTTTTCAAAAGTCCCAAAAAACTTATCCCAAATAATGAGGCACATACCCATATTCTTATCCAGGTAACGAATATTACTTGCATGATGAACCCGGTGATGAGACGGGCTTACAAAGATCGTTTCAAACCAACCGGGCATTTTTTTTATGTATTGGGTATGCACAATTATGCCGTAGGTCTGAGTGAGGCTATACATAAAAACAATATCCAATGGATGAAATCCTGCAAATGCAAGTGGGATAAAATAAATAAATCTATATACGGGTTGTAATACAGATGACCGAAAGCCGGTTGTAAGGTTAAACTCCTCGGATGAATGATGGGTTACATGTACTGCCCAAAACAAGCGACAGTAATGGTCGATCCTGTGCTCAATATAAAATGCCAGGTCTTCCAACAGGAATAAAGTAATCCAATATAAATATGCATTCTCTACCTGGATTACGTGACTATTATAACAATATAATAATACACTTACATAGAATGCCCATCGCAACAACAGATCTAGTCCTGCATTTAAAAAAGTTAGGTAAACATTCTGTAAAGTTGATTTAATGGAATAAAATTTATGTCCCTGGATATTACTCAATATAATCTCGCACCCAATAAGAATACTATAAAAGGGGATTGAAAAAATTAGCATCCATGTTTCCCTGGGGGTTTGCATTGGGGAATTTTTTTGAGGATGATTTATTAAACCGCCATGATCTCTTTTTCTTTAGCTGCCAGGTGTTTTTCTACTAATGAAATATATTTATCTGTAAGATCCTGCATTTCTTTTTCAGCATCTTTAGCCTGGTCTTCGCTTAATCCGTCTTTTTGTAATTTCTTAATATCTTCAATGGAATCTCTTCTGATATTTCGTACAGCAATTTTTGCCTGTTCACCTTCGGCATTACACCTTTTCACAAGTTCCTTTCTACGCTCTTCTGTAAGTGGGGGTAAAAAAAGGCGAATGATATTACCATCATTCTGTGGATTTATACCAATATTGGCGGCTATGATTGCTCGTTCAATTACCTGGAGCATGTTTTTTTCCCATGGCTGAACAGATATGGTCCTGGCATCCATTGCCATTACATTGGCTACTTGGTTTATTGCTGTTGGATTGCCATAATAATCTGCCATTATACCGTCAAGCATATTTGGATTGGCCTTACCTGCACGGATTCTTACCAGTTCTGCCTCCAGGTGATTAATGGCTTTGGACATTGTATCAGTTGCTGTAGAAATAATTGAAGATAAATCGTCTGTCATAGCTAATAATTATATGGATGCAAATCTATAGAATTAAGCTATAAGCAAATGCGAAAGTGGATGTGGGGAGCAAAAAAAATCAGCTAGTCAATTTCTACCGGCTCAGAAACCAGGCTTAATATCTTATGGGATGTGATCATTTCCGTTTCCGTACTGTTATTTGTTGATCTGCTGTAAGCACTCCTTGTCCTGCTGCGCAAATAATAGAGAATGCCAGTAAGACTTGTTGCTGTAATCATCAAAATAAATATAACTGCAGTAGTTCCAAGGTGACGAAGAAAAAAGGCTATCAATATAAAACCAATGTTTGCTCCCACACATGAAAGTGTAATCTGCCTGTGAGACATACCGAGGTCCAGTAAGAAATGGTGAACATGATTTCTATCGGGGCTAAATGGTGAACGCCTGTCAAGAATTCGTAATCCGAAAACCCGCAGTGTGTCAAACAAGGGTATCATCAGAATAGCAAATCCAATTGCCGGAGATGCTTCCAGGGGGAATGAATGGGTGGGTGTAGCAGCGGAATTAATAAATTTTATTACAAGTACCGAGTTCACTAACCCTACTAATAATGAGCCTGTATCACCCATAAAGATTTTGGCAGGAGAGAAATTATAAATAAGAAAACTGATAAGGCTTCCGGAAAGAGCGAATGCCATTACTGAAAAGCCCAGTTCTCCGATGTAATAAAAATAAACTCCAAACAAGATAGTAGTTAAAAACCCAAGGCTACCGGCAAGGCCGTCGATACCGTCAATGAGGTTAAAGGAATTAGTAATAACAATGATGGTAAATACTGAAAGTATTATGCTGGCAAAGTGTGGAATTTCATTCAATCCCAAAAATCCATGCATGTTGTCAATATGAATCCCCCCAAATTTTATCAATATTCCTGCGGCAATTAATTGTCCGATAAATTTCTTACTAGCAGATATTATCATAATATCATCTTTCATCCCAAGGAAAAAGATAACAACTGCTGCCGCTACAAAAAATTGAATATTAATACCTGGAGTAAGAGGTGTTCCCATTAAAAGAGCAATGATAAATCCTGCAAATATTCCCAGTCCTCCTAATGTAGGGATAACAGTTTTATGAACTTTTCTTTCATCGGGTTCATCAAACAGCTTTTTATTTTTCGCTACCTGGATAATAACAGGGATAGCAAAAAAAGTGATCATAAATGCCAGGGCGGCGCTAAGTAAAATATTATCCATGCAAAAAATCTTAAAAATGAACCGGGCTACAAATGTATTAAATATTGTTCTGTAGAACGAACTTTAACGGGTTTATATGTTGTTTATCAAACATTAAACCAAAATAACACGAGTTTAATCAGTAATAACGGAGATAATCTAAACTTATTATCGGTGTTCCAATATAGGATCATTTCTTTTTTGAAATCTGTATCTATTTAAAGTAGGTTTGCAGCAAAAAATTGTTCATGCAACAACTAAAAGATATAGCTACACAAGTAAGAAGGGATATTGTAAGAATGGTCCATGCAGTACAAAGTGGTCACCCAGGAGGTTCGTTGGGCTGCACAGAATTTTTTACAGCTTTGTATTTTAAAATCATGAAGCACAACCCCGATTTTAAAATGGATGGAATAGGAGAAGATATATTCTTCCTTAGTAATGGACATATTTCCCCTGTATTCTACAGTGTGCTGGCCCGCAGTGGTTATTTCCCAATTGCCGAACTATCCAGTTTTCGTAAAATAAATAGTCGGCTCCAGGGGCACCCAACGACGCATGAACATTTACCAGGAATAAGAGTGGCTAGTGGTTCGTTAGGACAGGGAATGAGTGTTGCTATTGGCGCAGCGCTGGCAAAAAAATTAAACAACGATACCAATACGGTTTTCTCTTTGCACGGAGATGGTGAATTGGATGAAGGCCAGAACTGGGAAGCGATCATGTTTGCCGCTGCAAAAGGGGTAGACAATCTTATTTCTACAGTAGATTATAATGGCCAGCAAATAGATGGCACCACCCATAAGGTTATGGACCTTGGAAATTTAAGAGCAAAATTTGATGCATTTGGATGGATCACAATGACGATGGATGGTAATGATATGGACGGAGTAGTTACAGGATTGGAACATGCAAAAACACTAACAGGCCAAGGTAAACCGGTAGTAATATTAATGACCACAGTTATGGGTAAAGGTGTTGATTTTATGGAAGGGAGTCATGAGTGGCACGGCATAGCCCCGAATGATGAACAGCTCAAAAAAGCTTTGGAACAACTTCCTGAAACATTGGGTGATTACTAAACTTACCTAAGATCTATCGACTGTTTTGATGCTTTATATGCAGGAAACCAGGAGGCAATAAAAGCAATAGCAATGGCAGTAATTGATACCAAAATAAAATCTGGTACCAACAGCTTTATTGGGAAATAGTCAATCAAAAATGATCCTCCCTGTAGCTTTATTAAGTGAAATTTTATTTGCAAAAGACATATAACTACGGCCAGTAAGATACCCGTGGCTGCGCCAATTCCTCCCAGTAATAATCCTTCGCTGAGAAATATTTTACGGATCAAAGCTTTTGTTCCACCCATACTTTGCAGAATGCTGATATCTTTTTTCTTTTCCAAAACCAACATGGTAAGTGCACTTACCATGTTAAATGCAGCAATAATTAAAATGAGGGTCAGCACTGCATAAATGGCCCATTTTTCCAGCTGCATGGTTTGATACAAGCTGCTGTTTTGTTGGAAACGGGTTAGTACCTTCAAGCCCGTACCAACAGCAGATTGTATAGATTTTTTTGCATCTTCCAGCGACTGGTCAGGTATCAGATTCAATTCTATGGCGGTATATTCATTTGCCTGCAACCCCATTTGTTGTTTCATGAAATCAATGTTCGTAAATGCATACTGGTTATCAAAATCCTGTTGTATGGAAAAAACACCCGTGGCAGTAAGATTTCCTTCGCTCAGGGATTCCAGAGCATCAATACTGTTACTGTTTTTTTTTGGTAGTATGATAGTAAGGTGCGGTGCCTTGAAAGCTGGGTTAAGACTTATAGCTGCAGCGTTTTGTAAGCCTGACCCAAGGATTATATTGGGTTCATCAGCCGTGCCGGTATTAAAATTCCCATTTATTATTTTGTAAGGAACACCACTTACTTTCTTAAAATTGCTATCAACTCCTTTTAAGTATAAAGCTGTTTGTGCATCTTCATTTTGTAATAATGCCTTTTCCTCTACGATCATTGAATATTCACCAATACCTTTAAGCGAGCCGATCAGGGCTATCTTCTCAGGCGTCAGGAGAAATGTTTTTCCAGAAACGGGCACAATCTTAAGATCTGTATAAAAGGAAGAATAAAGAGATTTAACCAGTCCTTCAAAACCATTGAACACACTTAGTACCAATATCTGGCAGCATGTGGCAAATGCGATAACGCCTACTGTAACCCATGCAATGATATTAATGGCATTTGCTGATTTTTTTGCTTTGAAATATCGCCAGGAAAAGCTGAAGTACATGGATTATGGCAGTTAGTTGACAGTTGATAATGGATAAATGAAGAATTGATAATGCAATGCGTTTCATTACTATCGTGGTCAGCAATTAATCAGCTTTGTTATCTTTTTTTATTTCCTTAAACAGCGCTTCCATTTTATCCACATACTCCAGAGTATCATCTATATAAAAACTTAACTGGGGCATGCTACGCAATTGATGCCTTACCCGTGCTGTAAGTTCACGCTTTATTTCCCATGCTTTTTCTTCAATTGATTTAAGGCTGGCAACAGGGTCTTTTACTTTAAAAAAACTTAAGTATATGCGGGCATCAAATAAATCGGGTGTTATTTTTACAGAAGATATGGATACCATTCCACCATCTATCATGCTAAGTCCCAATCTTTGAAAAATATCATTGAGCTCTTTTTCCAGCACTGCGGCCACTTGCTTCTGTCTTTTTCCTTCTAACATGCTATGCAATTTTAATCATGGTAAAAGTACTTACTTTGTGCGTTCAAAAGCACATATTTTACTTAGAGAATGAAGAGTTTACGCACTATTTATCGTTATATAAAGCAATATCCAGGCCTTGTCATCAGCTATTTTTCCTTTAATATTTTATCCGCCATTTTCGGCCTGGTATCGCTCGGTCTTTTGAGCCCGTTCCTGATGCTAATATTTAAACAGGGTGATGCATTTAAAGTAGTAAGTAATGTGGGGCTCACCAATAAGTTAAACCCTGTTAGCTATTTTAAGGAATGGTTATATGGGCTTATTCAACAGCCAGGCGGAAATGCCAAAGCATTGCTCATTATTTGTGTGGTAGTTTTTTTAGCTATCCTTTTTAAAAACTTGTTTGCGTACCTGAGTTTGTATTTTTTAAATCCTATCCGGAACAGGATTTTAAATGATATGCGAAGCAGGATGTATTTTAAGATATTAAAATTGCCCATCGGTTATTTCAGCGAGCAAAGAAAAGGCGACATCATGAGTCGCCTTAGTAATGATCTGGGCGATGTGGAAAGCAGTACCGTAAGTGTATTGGAAAGTGTTTTCCGGGAGCCCATTACTATACTTTTGTTCTTTGCATACATGATAATTCTTAGTCCGCAACTTACTTTATTCCTGTTATTGTTCTTGCCTATTTCAGGCTTTATTCTCGGTCGGATAGGTAGATCCCTGAAGAAACAAAACAAGGCTGTCCTGGAGCAATTCGGGAGTCTTTTTTCTATTATAGAAGAAACACTTGGAGGTATAAGGGTAATAAAAGCATTTAACGCAGAAAAAAAATTATCAGAAAAATTCAGCCAGGAAAATGAAACCATGTTCAACCTGAAGAACAGGGCTAACCGGCGGCGTGATCTTGCATCACCAGTATCAGAAGCACTTGGTATTACATCTGTGCTGTGTATTTTGTTTTATGGTGGTAGGCTTGTTTTAAGCGGCGATCCAACCTTTACTTTAAATGCCGGTGATTTTCTTGCTTATATTGCCATTTTTACCCAATTGATTCAACCGCTAAAAAATCTTTCCAGTGCATCTTATAACATACAGAAAGGTGCGGCAAGCATTGAAAGGATTGAATCGCTGATAAATGAGGATGTGGGAATACGTGAAAAGGAAAATGCAATTATTCTTAAAGAATTTAATCATTCAATAGAATTTAAAAATGTAAGTTTTTATTACGATGATGTTGCTGTTTTAAAAAATGTAAACCTGTTGGTAAAAAAAGGTAAGACGATAGCACTAGTAGGTAGCAGTGGGGCGGGTAAGAGTACCCTTGCAGACCTGATCCCCCGCTTTATAGATGCTTCAGAAGGTGAGGTATTGATTGACGGGGTGAACATCAGGGATTATACACTCCATTCTATCCGCAGTTTGATGGGCATTGTAACCCAAGAGGCCATTTTATTCAATGATAGCATTGCAAATAATATTGCATTGGGCGTAGATAAAACAGATAATGACCATGTGCAAAATGCAGCAGTAATTGCTAATGCTGATAATTTTATCAGAGGGAAAGAAATGGGTTATGAAACCAATATCGGTGACCGGGGACTTAAATTAAGTGGTGGAGAAAGACAACGATTGACGATTGCCAGGGCGGTTTTAAAAAATCCGCCCATACTTATTTTGGATGAGGCAACTTCATCATTAGATACGGAAAGTGAACGCCTGGTGCAGGATGCTATTAATAATTTGATGCAAAATCGTACCTCGGTTGTTATTGCACATAGACTAAGCACAATAAGGCATGCAGATGAAATAGTTGTGTTGCAAAAAGGAGAGATAGTAGAAAGAGGGACACATGATATGCTGATAACTCAAAATGGGTTTTATAAGAAATTAGTAGAAATGCAGGAAGTAAGATAGTCGCACTTTAAAGTATCAAATTCAAAAAAATGCCCTGGATAATACCAGGGCATTTAAATATTTAAAAAGGATGAATAAGATTTTTATTTCACATTACCCATCTTTGCTTCTATACTTAGAGTTGCATGCGGCACAGCTCTAAGACGTGCTTTATCTATTAACTTACCAGTAATCCTGCAAATGCCATAAGTTTTATTTTCAATACGCATCATTGCCTTTTCCAGGTGATCTATAAAAGTGATTTGGCGGCTTGCCATTTGACTGAGCTGTTCTCTCTCCATGCTTAAGCTGCCATCTTCCATGGTCATGTATCGGTTATCACTATCATCTCCACCCATTGCATCTTTACGGGTTATCAATCCCTGTAAATAAGAAAGTTCTTTTTTCGCAGCTTCAAGTTTGCGTTGAATTAATTCCCTGAATTCAGTAAGATCAGTATCATTATATCGTACAATCGGCTGGCCCGGATCATTTTTTGGTTGATCTAATACAGATTTTGTAAAATCAGGCTGGTACTTACGGGCAGTTTTTGTAGCAAATTTTGGAATGCTAACAGGTTTTGCAGGAAGCACTTTAATATCTTTTGCATTTGCAGCTATTGCTTTGGGCGATGCATGCGGTTTTGCGACGGCTTTAGCTACTGGTTTTTTATCTTCAGTTTTTTTTGGCATAGGTATTTGAACGGGTTTTTGTAGAGTAACAGATTTAGTTACTGCAGGTGGTGTAGGTTTAGCATTTTTTGAGCCAGATATTTTTGAGGCTGCTACCTTAGCTTTTACAGGAGTAGCTACTTTTTTAGCCGGAGCTTTAGCAACAAGTTTTAATACATTCTTTTTAGCTGCAGGCTTTGGCTGCGCCTTTACAGGTTTGGCAACAGATTTTGCAGGCTTAGCGGCAGATTTCTTGGCAAATGGTTTAGCTGTAGCAAATTTTGTGGCTTTTTTAGGAGCTGGTTTAACCTGTTTTTTTGCAGGGGCAGCTTTTTTGGCTGGTTTAGCCGTTACAGCCTTTTTAGGAGCTAGTTTTTTAGTCGCTGGTTTAGCCGCTTTTTTTTTGATTGCCATACTACTCGCTTTTTTTAGATATGTTCACAATTAATTGGGTCTCATTTAAATCAATAGTTGTGCCTTCAGTTATTTGGGACACAAATTCAAGGGAATCTGCCAAAATTTCGCGGCAAATATAATCTTTAAATTGAATTAAAGAAGGCTGCATTTCAGCAAATTGCATCACCTGGACATCAATTCTATCTGTAAGATCCAGCCCTTTATCTTTTCTAATGTTCTGGATTCGGTTTACAAATTCACGGGCATTTCCCTCATTTTTTAAATCTTCAGTTATTGTAATGTCCAGAGCTACGGTTAATGAACCTTTAATGGCTATTTCATAGCCTGGTATTTCATCAGTGATAACCTCCAGGTCTTCTGGATTTAATATTACCTCAAAAATATTCCCATTGCTGAGCTGTAATATATAGCTTCCTTCCAATACTTGTTCAATTGTTTTATTGTCAAATTTTTCAATAGCAGTTGCTACATCTTTCATTTTGGAACCCAATTTTTTGCCCAGAGTTTTATAATTGGCTTTGGCTTTTTTCCTGATAAAATCATTATCCACTTCTAATATCTCTATATCTTTAATGTTAGTTTCTGCTTTTATAATCTCCTCCACCAGTTTTATATCTGTCGCCATGTTTGTATCTATGGCAGGGATATAAACTTTTTTTAGGGGCTGCCTTACTTTCAGGTTCACCTTTTTACGTAATGAAAGTATGAGCGAGGAAGCTTCTTGCGCCAGTTGCATCCTTTTTTCCAGCTGGGTATTTATGGCATTATCATTTACTGTAGGAAATAGTGCATGATGCACTGATTCGGCTTTAATTCTCTTTGTGGCCGCATTTAAATTGTCGAACAGCCAGTCAGCAAAAAAAGGAGCAATAGGGGCTATCAAAAGGCTAATAGTTTCAAGACATTCATATAATGTCTGGTATGCAGATATTTTATCATGCTCATATTCCCCTTTCCAGAACCTGCGCCGACAAAGTCTTACATACCAATTGCTTAGCTGTGAATCTACAAAATGTTCAATGGCCCTTCCTGCCTGTGTTGGTTCATAATCGTCCAGGCTTTTTGTTACCTGACTGATCAATGAATTTAGGCTGGAAATGATCCATTGGTCTATTTCCGGCCTATCTACAAACGGGATAAGGGATTCCTTAAAAATGAAACCATCTACATTTGCATAGAGTGCAAAAAACTGGTAAGTATTATAAAGTGTTCCAAAGAATTTTCGTTGTACTTCCTTTATTCCTTCTTCATCAAACTTTAGGCTATCCCAGGGAGAAGCATTAGTGATCAGGTACCAGCGGGTGGCATCTGCACCATAGGAATTTATAGTAGCAAAAGGATCTACAACATTTCCCAGCCGTTTACTCATTTTATTACCATTTTTATCTAATACAAGTCCATTGCTTACAACTGTTTTGTATGCAACTGAATCAAATAACAAAACAGCTAATGCATGCAGTGTATAAAACCAGCCACGGGTTTGATCCACACCTTCAGCAATAAAATCAGCAGGGAAAGCTTTTTTGAATTCCTCTTTATTTTCAAAAGGAAAATGCCATTGTGCATAGGGCATAGCACCGCTGTCAAACCATACATCCACAAGGTCCGAAATCCTTTTCATTGGCTTGCCGGTGGCACTTACCAAAATAATGTCATCCACATAAGGTTTGTGCAAATCAAGGATACCATTATGCAGGTAATGCGAATTAACATCGCCCCCTAGAATTGTATTTGCTTTTCTAATTTCTTCATTGAGTTCTTCAATACTACCAATACATTTTTCCTCCCGATTACTATCTGGATCTGTAGGTTCCGTTTTCCATATAGGTAAGGGTGTTCCCCAAAACCGGCTCCTGCTTAGGTTCCAATCTACCATATTCTCCAGCCAGTTTCCAAATCGACCAGATCCTGTTGCGGCTGGCTTCCAATTAATAGTCTTGTTGAGTTCGACCATCCTATCTTTTACTGCTGTAGTTTTTATAAACCAGGCATCAAGCGGGTAATAAATGATGGGTTTATCTGTGCGCCAGCAATGAGGGTAATTATGTTCGTATTTCTCAACTTTAAAAGCCCTATTTTCTTTTTTTAGTTTTACAGCTATATCCACATTTACGTCCACATAATCTGGGGTATCCTTATAATTTTTTACATATCGGCCGCTGAACTCACCGACACCATCAACAAATTTTCCCTGTTTATCTACAAGAGTTAGAATACCAAGATTATTTTTCTGGCCAGCCTTAAAATCATCTGCACCAAAGGCCGGCGCAGTATGAACAATGCCGGTTCCATCTTCTGTCGTAACAAAATCTCCTGTAATTATCCTGAATGGCTTAGCCCCCGGAGTGGTGGATTCAATTTTTTCTTTACCATTTGCATCAGAAGGAAGTAACTGCTCGTATTCTAACTCCTCTAATTCCTTTCCTTTAAATTCCGCAAGGATTTTCCAGGGAAGTAATTTTTTATCTGGAGTATAGTTCTTAAAATCACCGTTCTCTTCTTCTGCTTTAAAATATTTTGCAATAAGATTCTTTGCAAGCACCACATTGATAGGCAGGAAGGTATAAGGGTTAAAGGTTTTAATCAATACATAAACAATGTTAGGTCCAACAGTCAATCCTAGATTGCTCGGCAGTGTCCATGGAGTTGTAGTCCAGGCCAAAAGAAAAATATCTTCATCAAGAGGAGAAGCAGCGTTAAAAATCTTCCTGGTCTCTTCGGTAATCTGTCCTCTGTTCACTAATCTAAACATCGCCACCACACTGGTATCCTTCACATCTTTATAAGTCCCCGGTTGGTTTAGCTCGTGGCTCGAAAGGCCAGTTCCTGCTGCAGGCGAATATGGCTGGATACTTACACTTTCATATAAATACCCTTTTTTGTACAATTCACTAAGGCACCACCAAAGTGTTTCTATATAATTATTTTCAAAAGTTATGTAGGGATGATTCAAGTCGACCCAATAACCCATTTGTTTAGTTATATCATCCCATTGGTCTTTATACTGCATTACAACCTCCCGGCACTTTAGGTTGTATTCTTCTACAGTAATTTTTTTGCCTATATCTTCCTTGCTGATACCAAGCAGTTTTTCCACTCCCAGTTCTATAGGCAGTCCATGTGTATCCCACCCTCCTTTACGCTTAACCTGGAAGCCTTTCATGGTTTTATAGCGACAAACCAAATCCTTTAAGGTTCTTGAAATTACATGGTGAATTCCAGGCATTCCATTAGCACTTGGTGGCCCTTCGTAAAATACAAATGCTGGTGATCCTTCCCTTATACTCACACTTTTTTCAAATGATTGATTATCATTCCATTTTTCCAATATTTGTTTACCAATTCCCGGAAGATTTAATTGTTTGAACTCTTTATACCTGGATGCCATACGATAATCAATAAAATGAGGGCGCAAAGTTAAGAAAATAGGTTCTGCAAGGAAATTCTAAAAAATAACTATGTAAATACTACCGTAAAATTCCTATCTCAGATGTATTACTACTTTTTCCGTCTTCAGTTATCCACAATTCTTGTCGTTGGCATAGTATTCGCAAAATGTTTTTCGCTATCAAATCACCTATGTTAAATGTTAATTTATGAAAAATACCTTATTTATTATTTTAGCAGGATTGCTGTTTAGTTTTTCTGCCGAAGCACAAAAAAAGAAAGTAAAAACAAAAGAAAAATTCACAGTTCCTGAAAGTGTGAATACATCGTTTAAAGGAACCTATTCAGATGTAGCGGATTCTAAATGGAGCAAAAATTACACAGGTTATTATGTTGCAGATTTTACAAATGCAACTTCACAAAAACAAATCGTCGAGTACAATTCGAACGGCACAGTAGTAAAATCAAGAACTTATTTTGATGTAAATACTTTACCAGAAATGGTTAGCACCTCTTTACAAGCGAGATATGCAGGAGTTCCGGTGAAGGAATTAGTTAGGGTAGAGATTCCTGGCGTTGCGCCATATTATAAAGCAACTATTGAGAATAGTGGTCGAAAAAAAGAATTATTTATAAGCGAACAAGGTATAATTACCGAATAAGAATTTTGCTGGTTTAGGGTTTTATTAGGGTAAAACGGGAGTAGTCTTGCTCCCGTTCTTTTAAAATTATTTATTCGTACCTATAGAAAGCTGCCCGCTTTAAAATTCAATTGTGTAACCTCAAGAAAATGATATTGGTGCACAAACACAACAACTAAGGCCACCTAACGGTAGCCTTTTTTATTTATTACAGAGAAAATTAATGAACAAGCAGTTCACAAGGCTTGATACCTGTATGCTTTTTAAATGCCGTACTGAAATGGGATATAGAAGAATACCCCAACATCATAGAAACCTCTGTAACACTTAGGCCCTTATCATACAGAAGATATTTAGCATGCTCCATGCGCTGGCCCTGGTAAAAATCGAAAATTGTAGTACCAAAGATCTCTTTAAACCCTTTTTTTAAGTAACATTCATTGATTGCTACCTTGCGGCTAAGCGCTTTAATGGTAATAGGCTCGCCGATATGTTGGATTAAAATTTCTCTTGCTTTAATTATTTTTTCCCTGTCTGCCTCATTTGCTAAGAACTTACAAGTAAAATTGCTTTCAATCTTATCACCAAGCATACAATCCATGCTATATAACAGGAGTATCTGTGTCTGTGCATTGATGAAGATATTTTCAAGCGTATCTGTGTAAGTATGATTCAGCAAGGCTTCAATTGCCATACGAGTCTTACCACAAAGAGGAAGTATCTTGGAAAAGGAAGAAGTGTGTTTAAAAGATAATACATTATCCGATAGTGAAACCGGCTGTTTATGAGCTTTCGCAAACTGCTGCAAGTATGTTGGAGTAAAACTGAAGCTTAGTACATCCATGCTCTCTACTTTTTCTATGCAGTTCCTGGAAGAATTTAACTTGCAAAAATCACATTCCGTCTGCTTTTGCCGACAGTAGACGTTACCAGTAACACAAAATTTAAGTTCCAGATAATTTTCGGAGAAATTGTTTTTCTCAAAGTGATAAATAAGCACACCTGTGTCCTCGATATTCCATTGGGAGCGCTTCGTGTAGCGTTTGATATTATAAGAAACTGACCCTGGCACTTGTCGCTCTACGTTCTGGAGCAATTCCATTTCTTCGAGCATGAACGGTTGTTTATGCGATAAAGTTAATATATCTATAGGTTGATGCATTGAAAAATTTCGATACAAAGTTAATAAATATTCATGATGATTGAACAGAAATTCTGTGGCCCTTATCTTATTACCATATTATTACAGTAAAGTGTTTTTTATGATTCTATACATTAATTACATGCTTACAGGGTCTCTCTATTTTACTCCTTAATCATTATTTTTGAGTTTCAAAAATGGGCTTAATATGTTGAAAATAAAGGCATTTTTTTGTCCAGAAACCCTTGTATTTCATTAGCTTTGCCCGAATGTGATTTTTGATAAACCAAATCGCATTTTTCCTCTTTATGAGTTCAGAAACAGCAGCATTACCTTCCCTCGCTACCAACAGTTATGGTGCCGATAGCATACAAGTTTTAGAAGGTTTAGAAGCCGTAAGAAAGCGGCCGGCCATGTATATTGGCGACATTAGCGTAAAAGGATTACATCACCTCGTTTACGAGGTGGTAGATAATTCTATTGATGAAGCCCTTGCCGGCTATTGCGATAAAATAACTGTGACCATTAACGAAGACAATTCCATTATTGTTCAGGATAATGGTCGTGGTATCCCTACAGGTTTGCACACTAAAGAAAATCGCAGTGCACTTGAAGTGGTAATGACCGTACTTCATGCTGGGGGTAAATTCGATAAAGGATCTTACAAAGTTTCAGGTGGATTGCATGGTGTAGGCGTAAGTTGCGTGAACGCATTGAGCAAACTGCTACAGGTAAATGTACACAGGGAAGGAAAAATATTTGAACAGGAATATGTAACGGGTATCCCCCAATACCCAGTAAGAGAAATTGGTAAATCTGATGACACAGGAACAAGAATCCAGTTCTGGCCCGATGGCAGCATTTTTACAACTACTGAATATAATAGGGAAATATTAGAAGGCCGTCTAAGGGAATTGGCTTTCCTAAATAGAAAAATAACCATTATCCTGAATGACCTGAGGGAAAAAGATGATGATGGGAAGACCTACACCAAAACATTTTACAGCGAAGGTGGAATAGTGGAGTTTGTAGAAATGATTGACAAAAATGCCAATCGCCAACCATTGATTCCGCAGGTGATCTATTGTGATGGGCACGATGAGAAAAGCAATGTAGCAGTTGAAGTTGCGATGGTTTATAATGCGGGCTACCAGGAACACATTTTTAGCTACGTAAATAATATTAATACAATTGAGGGGGGTACACATGTGGCTGGCTTCAGGCGCAGCATTACACGTGTATTTAAAAGCTATGGCGAAAAGCAGGGCATGTTTGATAAGGCCAAGGTAATGATAGAGGGAGATGATTTCAGGGAAGGTATCAGTGCCATAATTTCTGTAAAAGTGCCTGAGCCACAGTTTGAAGGACAAACAAAGACCAAACTTGGCAATAGTGAAGTAATGGGTATCGTGGATGTGACACTAAGCCGTGTGCTAGAAGCATACCTGGAAGAAAATCCAAGAGATGCAAAGACCATTATTCAAAAAGTAATTCTTGCTGCACAGGCCCGTGCCGCTGCCAAGCGTGCCCGAGATATGGTGCAACGCAAAAGTGTTTTAGTAGGCGGTGGATTACCGGGTAAACTGGCAGATTGCAGTGATAAGGATCCGCATCGTTGTGAACTCTTCCTTGTAGAGGGGGATTCGGCTGGTGGAACTGCCAAGCAGGGAAGGGACAGGAGTTTCCAGGCTATATTGCCGTTGAGAGGTAAAATCCTGAACGTAGAAAAAGCCATGGAGCACAAGATTTATGATAACGAGGAGATCCGTAATATGTTCACTGCTCTTGGGGTAAAAATAGGTACGTTGGAAGATGCCAAGGCTTTAGATATAACTAAACTCCGTTATCACAAATTGATCATTATGACGGATGCCGACGTAGATGGAAGCCATATTGCTACGCTCATCCTCACTTTTATTTTCAGGTATATGAAGGAACTGGTGGAGCAAGGGAATGTATTTATCGCCCAACCGCCATTATACCTTGTAAAAAAAGGAAAAGAACAGGAATATGCCTGGACTGATGAAGAACGTAAGGCAATAACAGTTAAGATTGGCCAGGGAAAAGATGATAGTGTAAATATTCAACGATATAAAGGTTTGGGTGAGATGAATGCAGAGCAACTATGGGAAACCACCATGAACCCTGCTACACGTATGCTAAAACAGGTTACTATTGATAGTGCGGCAGAGGCCGATAGGGTATTTAGTATGTTGATGGGGGATGAAGTTCCTCCACGCAGGGAGTTTATTGAAACGCATGCTAAATATGCCAAAATCGACGTATAAGAAGGTTTATTACTTAAGGACTGAAATTGGCAGCGGCCAGTATTTTTTGGCAAAACCAATATTTTCAGTAGCTTGTAGGCGTAAATTGATTGTGAACCCATATTTACTAACCATAAATTTTATCAAATGTCAAACATGTTAACAGCTTATTGCATGAAAACAAAAGAAAAAAATGTTCCTATGCAGGATGCAGTAATTACTAAAACTTCCCGTGGAGGCTATATGGCCCAGGGACATGATGGAAAAGGAAATAAGATGACAACTATGCTGGCAGAAGCAAGGGCTTTGGAAGCTGTAAAAGATGGCGTGGCTAAAAAAAGCTGGTAAAATAGATTAATTAATTTTTGAAAGGCTTTCTGTGTTCGCTCAGAAAGCCTTTTTTAGTTTAAATCTCCTTTTATTAAATTAGAATTTCCTGCTTTTGATGAAACTCTTTTTACACATAGCATTAATTTGTTTAGCTCCTGTTTGTTTAAACGCACAGCAATACACAGTGAATGGAAATGCAGTTCAAAATAATTGTCACTGCTATACCCTCACTCAAAATTCTAATAACCAAAGTGGTTCGGTATGGAATAACATCAAGATAGATTTAAGTATTTCGTTCAATTTTGTTTTCGATGTAAACCTGGGTTGCTCAGATGATAATGGTGCAGATGGAATTGCATTTGTATTGCAACCTATAAGCACAAGTGTGGGTAGCCTGGGAGGAGGTTTAGGATACCAGGGAATAAGTCCTGCTATTGGAATAACGCTTGATACTTACCAAAACATGAGCCCGGATAATGACCCTACTTACGATCATATTGCTATTCAAAGGAACGGAGTTCTTGACCATTTGTCCTCACAAAATCTTGCCGGTCCAATAGCCATTTCTGCAACCAATAACAATGTAGAAGACTGCGCCGACCACACTTTACGCATTATATGGGATGCTCCAACTAAAACCTTATCCACGTTTTTTGATAATGTACCCAGGTTAAGTATTGTAAATGACCTGGTGAATACTACTTTTGGTGGCAACCCCATGGTGTACTGGGGATTTACGGGATCTACCGGTGGTTTATTTAATGTTCAGAAATTTTGTACTGCACTTACCCCACAATGGAGTTTTGGTCCTGCACAAAAAAGGTGTATTAATGAATCCATAACTTTCAATAACACCACTATTTCCTTTGCCCCGCTGGTCAAGTTCTATTGGGATTTTGGAGATGGTAGTAATATTGACTCCGTTAATTTAAGTCCTACACATACATACACAACCGCAGGAACTTTTACGGTTACTTTACGAGTACTTGGTGCAGATGGTTGTGAAGAAACAAATGCTCAACTTGTATCTATTGGTAGTAAACCGGTTGCAGCTTTTTATATTTTAGATAGTTGTTTGACCACCCCTATAGTTTTTAATAACACCTCATATGTAACGGTAGGAACTTTAATTAGCTATTATTGGGATTTAGATAATAATGGAATAACATCTACTCTTAATAGTCCTACAACTGTTTACACTAGTCCCGGTCAAAAAAACATAAAACTTGTAACTACAAGCATAGAAGGTTGCCAATCAGATACACTATATAAACTTATTCGTATTCACGATATTCCCGTTGCAAATTTCAATTTTACTGATTCTGTTTGTATTGGCAGCTCAATTACATTTACTGGTAATAGTTTTTATTCTGGCGGACCAATCAATGGTTGGCTTTGGATAATAGATGGATTTACTATAATACCGGGTTCCTCCTCATTTACCTATGCATTTATTACTCCTGGTAATCATACTATAGGATTAATGACACATGGTACAGCTAGGCCCAACGAATGTTTTAGCAATACCGTGGTAAAAAATGTCTTTATTACAAACAAACCGATAGCAGCCATAAAAACACAAAATATTTGCGAACAACAGCAGATTAGTTTAAGAGATTCATCCTATACAACTGATGGTTTCGCTATTACAAGCTGGTGGTGGGACCTGGGCATTGGACAATTTTCCACTTTGCAAAATCCTTTTGTCACTTACAATGCACCTGGGCAAAAACTCGTCCGCCTGGTTGTAAGAAATAGTCGTAACTGCATTTCAGATACCTTAAACATTACACTGAATATTGCCTCAAAGCCCATTGCTAAATTTGGCATCAGCGAGACCCTTTGTAACAATAGCCAGGTTTTTTTTATGGATTCTTCTTTGGTAAATAATTCAATAGTAAATCAATGGAACTGGATTTACAACAATTCAATTTATAGCAACATAAAAAATGCCAGTGGAATATTTGTACCTGGTCCACATACCATGGGGCTCTCTGTAACTTCTGCTCTTGGTTGTATTTCCGATACAGTTTATCATGCCTTTCAAATAAAGACTAAACCTGCCGTATCTATGAATTTCCGTGATGCCTGTAAACGAACTGTTATAACATTTACAGCAACAGAAACCACTGCTGTGGGTATTAATAGCTGGTATTGGGATTTTGGCGATGGGCAACCAGGTATTGGCAACCCCATCAATCATACCTACGCTACAAATAATAATTATACAGTAAAACTTTACGGTATATCCACCGAAGGATGTTCTTCAGATACCATTACTGGAAGAATTAATATTTATGGCACCAATGCTTTTGCCGGAAACGATATTGTAGCTGCAGAAATGCAACCGGTACAATTAATTGCAACCGGGGGAATCAGTTATGAATGGTCGCCTTCAACTGGCCTTACTGCTACCAATATTCCAAACCCAATTGCTACTAATTCCTCAAACCGCTATTATTACCTGAAAGCATTTACCCCGGAAGGCTGCGAAAGTTATGATACGATACTAATTAAAATTTATAAAGGCCCGGAAATATATGTACCCGGTGCTTTTACCCCAAACGATGATGGCAAAAATGATATACTAAAAGCAATTCCTGTTGGCATCAGCAACTTTGGATTCTTTGTAATTTATAATCGCTATGGTCAAAAAATATTTTACACAACAGATTACAATAAAGGTTGGGATGGAAAATTACAAGGCTTGAAACAAAGCACTGGTGCCTTTACCTGGATGGCCGAAGCAATAGATTTTAAAGGAAATAAAATATTCAGGAAAGGAACTGTATTAATAATCAGGTAAAAAAACTTAATGCCTGCTGATATTTATGTAGCTGCCTTCATCTTATTCAAAAAAGATAACATGGAATCCATATTTTGAATATCATCCACCACAAGTATTCCATTCTTTCCTACCTGCTTAAGTTTTGCTTTGTTGGTTCCTGTTTGTAGGAACAATAAAATTTTATTAAAAGTTTCACTCTGGAAATATGGCGAATCAGGGTTGCTAACAAAAAAGCATTTTAATATATCATTCTTCAGGATCATTTTTTCAAACCCTAGTTCCACGGCAACTTTACGGCAGCGAACTGTATTAAATAAATCCTCTGCCTGCGGTGGAACCGGGCCAAACCTGTCTTCGAGCTCTTTATGAAAAGAAATAAGGTCTTCTTCTGTTTCGCAATTATCAAGGCGGCTGTAAAGACTTAATCTTTCTGTAATACTTTCTACATAAGCATCTGGTATAAGAATTTCCAAATCGGTATCTACACTACAATCTTTTACAAAATCATCCTGCAGAGAAATTTCATCTTTAAATAAATCTTTAAACTCATTTCGTTTTAATTCTTTGATAGCTTCATCTAAAATCTTCTGGTACATTTCAAATCCTATTTCAGCAATAAAACCACTCTGCTCACCACCCAGTAAATTACCAGCGCCTCGAATATCCAGATCTCTCATGGCTATCTGGAAACCACTGCCAAGATCACTGTATTCTTCCAGGGTTTGAAGACGTTTCCGGCTATCGGGCGGAAGTGTGCTCATGGGCGGAGCAAGTAAATAACAGAATGCTTTTTTATTGCTTCTGCCCACACGGCCCCGCAATTGGTGCAGATCGCTTAAGCCAAACTGGTGTGCATTATTTACAAGTATCGTATTTACATTCGGAATATCAACACCGCTTTCTACAATATTGGTGCAGACAAGCACATCATATTTTTTATCCATGAAGTCCAGGATGGTATCTTCCAACTGGTCACCGTCCATTTGTCCATGGGCATAGGCAATGCTAAGATCTGGACATAGACCCTGGATAAAACTCTTCATCTCTGGCAAACCTTTCACCCTGTTATGAATAAAAAATACCTGGCCGCCTCTTTCGGTTTCGTAATAAATACTATCCCGAATGGTGTCTTCATTAAATACAAGTACCTCAGTTTGAATAGGCTGTCGGTTCGGCGGAGCAGTATTTATAATGCTAAGGTCCCTGGCACCCATCAGGCTGAACTGTAATGTTCTTGGGATAGGTGTTGCTGTAAGTGTCAGCGAGTCCACAGTGGTACGCAATTGTTTTAATTTTTCTTTTGCCGTAACACCAAATTTTTGTTCTTCGTCAATGATCATTACACCCAGATCTTTAAACTTAACATCTTTACTTAGCAATGCGTGGGTCCCAATTATAATATCAATTTTTCCTTCTGCTACTTTTTTAAGGGTTTCTTTTTTTTCTTTGGCCGATTTGAAGCGATTGATAAAATCTACAGTCACCGGAAAATCTTTTAGCCGATCGCCAAAGGTTTTATAATGCTGGTAAGCTAAAATGGTAGTAGGAACAAGTACTGCTGCTTGCTTGCCATCATACACAGTTTTAAATGCAGCCCTGATGGCAATTTCAGTTTTACCAAAACCCACATCACCACAAACAAGCCTGTCCATAGGTCCGTCTTTTTCCATATCTCTTTTTACGTCTTCTGTTGCTTTGGCCTGGTCGGGCGTGTCTTCGTAAATAAAGCTTGCTTCCAGCTCCGTTTGGATATAGCTGTCAGGGCTGTGTGAAAATCCATGAAGGCTTTTTCGCTGGGCATATAATTTTATCAGGTCGGTAGCAATATCCTTTACCTGTTTTTTTGTTTTCTCTTTCAGCTTGCTCCACACATCACTACCAAGCTTATTCATTTTTGGAACGCTTCCTTCCTTACCGCTGTATTTACTTATTTTATGGAGCGAAGAAATGTTTACATAAAGCAGGTCTCCGTCCTTGTATTGAATTCGCACAGCTTCCTGCAGGCGGCCATTAGCTTCTATTTTCTGAAGGCCGCTGTAAACGCCTACACCATGATCAATATGCGATACATAATCTCCAGGTTGTAGCTCCCTGAGTGTTTTTAAAGTAAGTGCTTTGTTCTTGCTAAAAGCTTGTTTTACTTTGTACTTGTGATAACGCTGGAAAACCTGGTGATCTGTATAGCAAACAAGTTTTAGATCATCATCAATAAATCCTTCATGAATGGATACATGTATTGGCGTGAGTTGAACGTCGGCTTTTAAATCCGTAAAAATGGTATCGAGTCTTACTAATTGTTTTGGATTATCTGCAAAAAGAAAAATGTTATATTTTTTTTGTTCATATTCCTGTAGGTTTTTTATTAGCAGGTCAAATTGCCTGTTGAAAGCGGGCTGGGATTGAATGGCATATTGTATGGTGTCAATTGCTCCACTGCCTTCAAAAGTTGGTTTTTTTCCCAATTCAATAATATGCCTGTCGCCGATTTCTTTTTCTAAAACATGAGCCGTTACAAAATCTTTGTCTGTAAATATTTTTTTCTCCTGCTCATTCTCATCATCACCTGAATTTGTATTTACTACCGTTTTAAAGATCTCAAAATTCTCTTCTTCCTGGATAATTTTTTCTTTTATAAAATCCCAATCCTCCATCCAGACTACAGTGTTTTCAGGGAGAAACTTAAAAAGGGATACTTTATCACCAGTATCAAATTCAGTTTCTATGTTTGGTATAATATTAACCTGTAATAATTTTCTTTCACTTAGCTGGCTTTCAGGGTCAAAGATCCTGATGCTATCCACTTCATTTCCGAATAACTCTATCCTATAAGGTTTTTCATTACCAAAAGAATAAATATCAAGAATGCCTCCTCTTACTGCAAACTGTCCCGGCTCATATACAAAGTCAGTTCTAGTAAAGCCATAATGAATAAACCGTTCCAGCATTTTATCTACATCCAGCGTGGCAGCCTGTTTTATGCTGATGATATTTTCAGAAAGTGTTTTAGAGAGTACTACTTTTTCAAAAATCGCTTCTGGATAGGTAATGATCGCACCTGCCCTGTTTCCTGTTGCGCCTGCAAACCTTGTAAGGCACTCTGTTCGCAACATTACATGGCTGCTGTTCAGCAGGCTGTAGTTCTTTTTATTTTTGAAAGACGAAGGAAAATAAAAAAGATTCAATGCATCTGTAATATTCTCCAGGCTATTGTGAAAATAAGCTGCCTCTTCTGCATCTCTTAAAATAAAAATATGGTTTAACTGGCTGGCAGATTGATTACGAAAGATAGCTGCAGCAATAAATTGAGATGCGCTGCCATGAAGTCCTTTCAGGTGAAGATGCTGTGGTTTGGACAATGTGATCTTGTCCGCAATTTGAAAACTGCGGGAATCATCATTATAAAAATTCATCAACACATCCAGGTTCATCCGGCAGCAAAGGTAAGTCAACTCTATTATCCATTAAATGTTGTTAGTATCGGGATTTGTAAAAACCAATTATCGTTTTCCGTAACAGGCTTTATATCTTTTTTCTATTTCTTTGCATCATATTCAATCATCATATATGGCATTACAACCCTGGCGAACCGGCAAAGTTATCCGAATAGAAAATGAAACTCCTGATACCAGGCGTTTTTGGATAGAGGTACCCGAAATGGAATCTTTTGATTTTGTGCCAGGACAGTTTGTTACACTGGACCTTCCCATACACGAGAAAGTAAATAAGCGCTGGCGTAGTTATTCCATCGCTTCATGGCCTGATGGAACAAATATTTTTGAATTGGTAATTGTCCTTGATAATAAAGGTGTGGGTACACCCTTTCTTTTTGAACAAATCAGCCTTAATTCCGAACTTGTTTTCCGTGGACCACAGGGTGTATTTACTTTAAGAGAACCATTAGAGACAGACCTGTTTTTAATTTGTACAGGTACCGGAATCGCACCATTCAGAAGTATGGTTCACCATATTAAAAATCAAAATATTCCTCATAAAAATATTTACCTCATTTTCGGATGCCGTACCAAAAGCACGTTACTATATTTTGACGAATTAAAGCAACTCCAGGATTCACTGCCTGGCTTTAAATACATACCAACATTATCCCGGGAAGAATGGGATGGGCATAGTGGTTATGTCCATCCTATATATGAAATGCTTTGTGCAGAAAAAAATCCAGCCGGCTTTTATTTATGTGGCTGGAAGGGGATGATTGACGAAACCAAAAAAAGAATACTTGAAATGGGTTATGATAAAAAATCAATTCATATTGAATTGTATGGTTGATCCTGTCGAAGAAATTTCCTCAGGTTATTATCATGATCCATCGGACGGAAGAGAAATTTGAGATCCTTATTAAAATATTGTATTAGTTGTTTTGTTATCTTGTACCATTAAAAATTGTTTACTATTAACTCTTTTTTATGGGTGCCTCTTCCATGATCGTTCTGATACTTGCCGGCCTCGCTTTTTCAATCATTGCTATTTTAGTTTCAAAACTTGTCATCAAGGGTACAAAAAATGCCCAGAAAGCAGAACCATATGAGTGTGGTATACCTACTGTGGGTAAGACATGGGTACAACTAAATGTTGGCTACTATTTATTTGCACTCATCTTTTTGATCTTCGATGTAGAACTTATTTTTATTTTCCCCTGGGCAGTTGTTGCCAAATCTGTCGGATGGATTGCATTTGGTGAAATCGTAGTTTTCTTTTTCATATTATTCACAGGATTTTTATATGCACATAAAAAAGGTGCACTAAAATGGATGTAGAGCATAACATAGCGCAGAAAGATTTTCCAGGCCAGGTACACGAAACTCCGGGCGGTGGTATTGTATTAAGTAAACTGGAAGATGTATAAATTGGGCAAGGTCAAACTCATTATGGCCACTCACATTCGCTACAAGCTGTTGTGGTATTGAGATGATGGCTGTGGCATCAGCAAAATATGATTTCTCCAGGTTTGGATTTGAAGTTGCCAGGGCTTCTCCCCGCCAGGCCGATGTAATTATTATCGCTGGAACTATTGTAAATAAAATGGGCCCGGTATTAAAAAGATTATACGACCAGATGGCAGATCCTAAGTACGTAATTGCAATGGGTGCCTGTGCTATCAGCGGCGGGCCTTTTTTTTATAATACTTATTCGGTTGTAAAAGGTGCCGATCATATTATCCCCGTGGATGTCTATATTCCCGGTTGTCCGCCGAGGCCAGAAGCATTATTACATGCGCTGATAAGTTTGCAGGAAAAGATAAAAGCCGGTTTGACAAGAGAGCAAATAAAAACTGGCAAAGAGTAAATATGACTAACGAAGAATTAAAAGCCAAGATAACTGAACTGCTTCCCATTGCAACAATTGAGGAAAGTGGTGAATGGTTGAATGTTAGTATTGATCCCAAAGACTGGCTTGCCTTTGCACATCAACTTCGCAACGAAGAAAATTTATTTTTAAATTATCTTTTTTGTGTTACTTGTGTAGATTGGAAAACACATCTTTCCATGGTATATCACCTCACTTCTACCATCTTTCGGCATACAATAGTTGTAAAATCTATTTTAAATAATATTACACCTCAAATAGAGTCTGTAAGTAATATTTGGAAAACTGCAGAACTGAATGAAAGAGAAGCTTATGAAATGTTTGGTGTTGATTTCCTGAATCACCCTGATTTACGTTTATTGATTTTGCCGGATGGGTGGGAAGGAAAAAATCCCATGCGTAAAGATTTCGAAGACCCTATTAATATGATCAAGCTTTGATATGATTGAAGAAATAGGCACAACCACCGAAGGTGATATGATCATTAATGTAGGACCACAACATCCTGCAACACATGGGGTATTGCATTTGGTAATTACCTTAAATGGAGAGACGATTAAAAAAGTTGAACCGCATCTTGGTTATATACATCGCTCTATAGAAAAAATGTGCGAGAGCTTAACCTATCGTCAATTTATTTATGTTACCAGCAGGATGGATTATTTATCCGCACATATAAATAATCATAACTGTGCTATGTGTGTTGAAAAAGGATTGCAAATTGAAATTCCAGCTAGGGCACAAGTGATAAGGGTGATCATGGACGAACTTACCAGGATCGCATCCCATGAATTATGGTGGGGTGCCATGGCTATGGATATTGGTGCATTCACACCCTTTTTTCATGCCTTCAGGGAAAGGGAAACAATTAATGATATAATGGAAGAGACCTGTGGCGCCAGGCTAACGATGAACTATATGGTGCCGGGCGGAGTCATGTACGATTTGCATCCCGACTTTCAAAAAAAAGTAAAAGAATTTATAACACTGTTTAAATTAAAAATTCATGAGTATGATGAAATGCTAACAGGCAATATCATTTTTCAAAACAGGATGAAAGGTGTGGGCGTTTTATCAAAAGAAGACGCTATCTCTTTTGGATGCACCGGCCCCACAGGAAGAGGTAGCGGTGTTAACTGCGACATCAGGAAATTATATCCTTACGAAGTTTATGACAAAGTGGAGTTTGATGAAGTAATAGAAACAGCAGGAGATTCACTTGCCCGCTATATGGTAAGAATAAAAGAGCTTCATCAATCTATAAGAATAATAGAACAACTGATTGACAATATTCCGGAAGGTGATTTCCAGGCTAAAACAAAAGCAGTTTTAAAATTACCAAAAGGAGAATTTTATTCAAGGGCCGAAACAGCGAGAGGAGAATTTGGTGTGTATATAGTGAGTGAAGGTGGAACAACACCTTACAGGATTAAATTTCGTTCGCCTGGTTTTGCTAATCTTTCTGCTCTGGATCATATGGCAAGAGGAAGCAAACTTGGAGATCTTGTGGCGATGATGGGAACACTGGATTTGGTGATACCGGATATTGACAGATGATATTTTGAATTATAAATTTTAAATGTTGAATGGGCGATATCCTTAAATTCAAAATTTATAATTCAACATTCAAAATAATTATTCATGTGGAGCTTAAGTAACATAACTAACAACATCGATAACTGGCTGAATCTAACATTCAGTCCGACCTGGGCATTGATCTTTGAAATGATTATTGCAGGTGTTGCTGTTATTAGTTTATTTGCCATGTTAGGACTGGTGTTAGTTATAATGGAAAGAAAAGTTTCTGCATGGATGCAAATAAGACTTGGACCAAACAGGGTTGGCCCGAAAGGAATGTTTCAATCATTGGCGGATACCGTAAAATTAATGGTGAAAGAAGGATTGACTCCTGGCGGTGCGGATAAATTTTTGTTCAACCTTGCACCTATCATTGCACTGGTGGTGGCGATGTTATTAATGGCTCCAATTGCTTTTGCAAAAGATTTTCAATTATGGAACATGAATATTGGTGTGCTGTATGTGAGTGCTGTTTCCTCTATCATGGTCATTAGTATTTTAATGGCGGGCTGGGCCAGTAACAATAAATATTCTTTGATGGGCGCCATGAGAAGCGGTGCCCAAATAGTTAGTTATGAATTGTCTGCAGGTTTATCTATTCTTACCATTGTTGTATTTACAGGTAGCCTAAATATTTCGGATATCATTTATGCGCAGGCTGATGGCTGGTGGATTTTCAAAGGACATATTCCTGCAATTATTTCATTTGTGATTTTTATCATTGCCGTAACAGCAGAAACCAATCGTGCACCTTTTGACCTGGCCGAAGCCGAATCAGAATTAACTGCTGGCTTTCATACGGAATATTCAGGGATGAAATTCGCTTTATTTTTTTTAGCAGAATATGTTAATGTATTTATTGTTTGTGCAATTGGCGCTACATTATTCCTGGGCGGATGGATGCCTTTGCATATTGGCCACTGGCAAGGGTTTAATCATGTGATGGATTTTATTCCATCCAGTATCTGGTTTTTTGGAAAAACGTTTTTCCTCATTTTTATTATCATGTGGTTCAGGTGGACATTTCCACGGTTGCGTATTGACCAATTATTAAATTTAGAATGGAAATATTTATTACCGATCAGTATGTTCAATTTATTATTAGCAACTGCAATTGCAATTCTAGGTTGGTATTTTTAGGCCCCCTCTATCTCCCCCAAAGGGGGAGGAAACCAGAGAGATTGTGGAGTAGATATTTTATAAAAAGCGTAAACTAATTTTTACACTATGAGCGATGACTTAAAATATAAAGACTCTTCTTCAATCTCCTCTTCGGGGGGTGGGGTGGCTAAGTATTTTAAAGATATTTTCAGTGCTATAAAATCACTTCTTGTTGGCATGCGCCGGACAGGTTATTATTTTACGCATCACAAAGAGATCATCACACAACAATACCCGGATAACAGGGAAACACTAAACCTACCTGAAAGATTCAAGGGCGAAGTGATCCTGCTACATGATGAAAACAATGAACATGCCTGCACAGGATGTACTGCATGCGAACTTGCCTGCCCCAATGCAACGATAAAAATAGTAACCAAATTTGATATTAGTCCCGAAGGAAAAAAGAAAAAAGCTTTAGACAAATTTGTTTACCATCTTGAGCTATGTACCCTATGCAATCTCTGTATTGTAGCTTGCCCAACAGATGCTATAAAAATGGCACAGACTTTTGAGCATAGTGTTTTCGACAGGGCTGAATTGACAAAAATTTTAAATAAACCAGGTTCTAAAATAAGAGAAGGCATAGAATAATGAATGGATCAACAATCATATTTTATTTACTGGCATCACTAACGTTGGTGAGCGCCCTGTTGGCAGTTACTACAAGGATGATCTTCAGGGCAGCCATTTATTTATTGTTTTCTTTAATCGGTATAGCAGGAATTTACTTCTGGCTGCAATACGAATTTATTGCTGCAGTACAGATAGTGGTGTATGTGGGAGGTATAGTTGTGCTCATTATTTTTTCCATTTTTCTTACCCAACAAGCTGGTGAACTAATGCCCAAACAAAAACTAGGGCGGCAAATTTTTTCTGCATTGACAGCATTTTGCGGGTTAGCACTTGTTCTGCTACAATTGTTCCAGCATGAATTTACTCAAACAAATAATCCACCCATACAACCGAACGTGGCCAATATCGGAAGGCAAATGCTGGGTGTGAATGAAGGTGGATATGCTTTGCCTTTTGAGTTAGTAAGCATGTTGTTACTTGCGGCGCTAATAGGATGTATTGTTATTGCATTAAAAAGTAAACCCGAAACAGCATGATTGAACCGGGACTGTATCACATACTATTTGTCAGCGCCACACTTTTTTTTATTGGGGTGTTTGGTTTCTTTACCAGGAGAAATCTTGTTACCATGTTGATGAGTATTGAGCTGATCTTGAATAGCGTAAACCTGAATTTTATTGCCTTTAATAAATATTTATGGCCCGACAGGTTGGACGGGTTGTTTTTCACAATATTCATCATTGCCTTAGCAGCAGCAGAGGCTGCAGTGGCAATTGCTATAATTATTAATTTATATCGAAGTCATAAATCAATTGATGTGGAAAATGCGGAAGAATTGAAATATTAAGAACAATGCCAAATGCAACTTATATAGCACTCATACCCTTATTGCCACTGGCAGGATTTCTACTGCTTGGTTTATTCGGAAGAAGATATTTTAAAAATGCTTCCGGTATAATTGGAACAGCATTGTTATTGATATCAACTGGCCTGGCTTTATATACAGCATATGGATATTTTTTTGAGTATGGAAAACTAGATGGCGTTTATCAAAAAATAATTCCGCTTCGATACACCTGGCTGGAATTTAGCAAAGGAGTTTCCATTGATATGGGAATTATCCTCGACCCCATTTCTGTGATGATGCTGGTGGTTGTAACATTTATTTCATTGATGGTGCATATTTATAGCCTCGGTTATATGAAAGGAGATGAAAGATTTCCGACTTATTATGCATTCCTCGGGCTGTTTACTTTTTCAATGTTGGGATTAGTTATCTGTTCAAACATTTTCCAGATATATATTTTCTGGGAGCTTGTTGGTGTATCTTCATTTTTATTAATTGGTTATTATTATGATAAACCAAGTGCAGTAGCGGCCTGTAAAAAAGCATTTATTGTAACACGCTTTGCGGATGTTGGGTTTTTGATCGGTATTTTAATTCTTTCTTTTTATTCAGGCACTTTAGATTTTAATACACTTATAGAAAGATTGACTTCTGCAGAATCCAGTGAATTTAAAAATGCAATTGCTGCATCATTTCTAGGTGTATCCGCATTAACATGGGGACTGGTTTTAGTTTTTATTGGCGGAGCAGGAAAGAGTGCAATGTTTCCTTTACACATTTGGCTACCCGACGCAATGGAAGGCCCAACGCCTGTTTCAGCATTGATACATGCTGCAACGATGGTTGTTGCTGGTGTGTTTTTAGTTGCAAGGTTGTTTCCTGTGTTTGCAATATCATCGCCTGGTGCATTAAGCATTGTTGGTTATATAGGAGCTATCTCAGCATTATTTGCCGCAATCATTGCCTGCACTCAAACTGATATTAAAAGAGTTTTGGCATATTCCACCATGTCGCAAATTGGTTATATGATGTTTGCATTGAGTGTATCAAAATATGGGGGTGAAGAGAGCCTCGGTTACACAGCTTCTATGTTTCATTTGTTTACGCATGCAATGTTTAAGGCATTGTTATTTCTTGGAGCCGGTGCGGTAATTCATTTTATACACAGCAACGATATGAAAGACATGGGCGGACTAAGAAAATATTTGCCCATCACACACATTACATTTTTAATTGCATGTCTTGCTATTGCAGGCGTGCCACCGTTTGCTGGTTTCTTTAGTAAAGAAGAAATTTTATTAGCGGCATATCAACACAACACAACTATTTACTGGATAGCATTGATCACTTCTGGGTTGACTGCGTTTTATATGTTCCGTTTATACTTCAGTATTTTCTGGAATACTCCCTCTCCCTTGGAGAGAGCCCGTCCCGATTTCTCGGGAGCGGGGGGTGAGGTTCATGGCGCACATAAAGGGGAAGGAGGTTTTGCTATGATGTTATCATTGGTTCTTCTGGCGATAGGTGCCGCTGCTGCAGGTTTTATACCATTTGGACAATATGTAAGCAGCGACGGAACCGCATTAGAAAATAAGTTTCACCTAGAGTTTTCTATTGCTCCTGTAGCGTTAGGATTGATCGGAATTTTTACTGCCATGTGGATGTATAAAAAACAAAGTGACAGGTCAGAGAAAATAGCTGCATCATTAAGCGGATTATATAAAGTGGCGTATCATAAATTTTATATTGATGAAATTTATGTATTCATCACCCAAAAAATAATTTTCAATTTAATTGGAAAGCCGGCGGCATGGTTTGATAAAAATGTGGTAGATGGTTTGATGAATGCGACAGGCAACAGCACACAAAAAATTTCAGAAGAAATAAAAAGATTTCAATCAGGGAAAGTTCAGCAATATGCCATTTACTTTTTAGTAGGAGTAATTGGGCTGGCAGTTTTGTTTATTTATGTATGGAAATGATGAATGCAATTATGAATGCCGCATTCATAATTCTAAATTATTAAAATGAATTTATCGTTACTGATTTTATTGCCATTATTAACTGCCATTATTATTTTGCTTGTGCGAAAAAGCACACAGGTTAAATGGGTTGCCCTTACTGGAGCAAGCTTGCAGTTGATACTGGCCCTGGCGTTATATTATTTTCTCCGGAATGAAAGAATGGAAGGCAATACTGCACAAATGTTATTTGAGCTGCAATACAACTGGTTCCCTGCGTGGCATATCAGTTTTCATTTGGGTGTAGATGGCATTTCAGTTGCCATGATTTTATTAACTGCCTTCGTTGTAATTGCCGGGGTACTGGTTTCCTGGAACGTAACAAAAATGACAAAGGAATTTTTTTTCTTACTCATCTTACTCAGCCTTGGAGCATATGGGTTTTTTATGTCACTTGATCTTTTCATTTTATTTTTCTTTTTAGAGATAGCAGTTATTCCCAAATATTTACTCATTGGAATTTGGGGAAGCGGAAAAAAAGAATATGCAGCAAATAAACTCGCCCTTATGTTGATGGGTGGATCTGCTTTGGTATTAGTTGGATTGCTTGGACTCTATTTTTCTGTGTCACAACATAGCTTCGACTTGTTGCAATTATCGCAGTTTCACATTCCTATACAAACACAGATGATTTGTTTTCCATTATTGTTTGTAGGATTTGGTGTATTCACAGCATTATTTCCATTTCATACATGGGTGCCCGATGGTCACTCTTCTGCACCAACGGCAGGATCAATGTTTCTTGCAGGCATCTCCATGAAACTCGGTGGCTACGGTTGTTTGCGTGTAGCAACTTATATAATGCCAGAAGGTGCAAAAGAATATGCAACAATCATAATTATCCTTTCTGTTATTGCGATTTTGTATGGAGCCTTCGCCACTATGATGCAGAAGGACTTGAAATATATCAATGCGTATTCTTCAGTGAGTCACTGCGGTTTTGTTTTACTGGGTATTGGGATGCTTACCAAAACATCTATGACGGGTGCAGTGATGCAAATGGTTTCACACGGGTTAATGACTGCACTTTTCTTCGCTGTTATCGGGATGATATACGGGCGAACACATACAAGACAGGTGAATGAAATGGGCGGTCTTTTAAAACGGATGCCATTTATAAGTACTGTATTATTTATAGTTGGTTTGTGTTCCCTGGGTTTACCGGGGTTGAGTGGTTTCGTTGCGGAGATGACCATATTTATGGGCTCATGGGAGCACCCGGATACCTTCAGGAGAGTGGCAACAATCCTGGCGTGCCTTTCAATAGTTGTTACGGCAGTTTATATTTTAAGAGCTGTTACAAAAACAGCCATGGGTCCTTTGAAAGAAGGTTTTGAATATTTAACAGATGCAACCTGGAATGAAAAATTAGCAGCCATTATTTTATTAGCCGGAATCATTGCTATTGGTATTGCCCCGGCCTGGCTGAATGATCTGGTAAGGCCGGGTGCTGAAATAATAATGCAAAAAATTGTCCCGGCAACAACCGGGGTAAATTAAATAAATCGGATGAATGATTTTTTCACATTAATGAAGCCGGAGTTGATGATCACTGGTATCATTTTCTTACTCTTATTTATTAAAATAGGGAAAGGGCTTAGCAATGAAAACATGTTGATGATCATCCAGGTTTTATTGCTGCTCAATTTCATCGCTGGATTTTTCTTTAATGCGGAAGGGATATTATTTAATGGAATGTATCACGCCAGCAAAATGGTTACGCTGCAAAAAAATATTTTAAGTTTAGGGGTTTACATTATCTCGTTGTTATTTTCGGGCTGGTTCAAGCGATCAGAGCATATGCCCGAGTTTTTTGTGCTGATGCTTTCTGCATTAATGGGCATGTTTTTTTTAGTATCCAGCGGTAATTTACTTATGTTCTTCCTGGCATTAGAACTTGCAACAATACCAGTTGCAGCTATGGCTAATTTTGACCTTGAAAAAAGAAGATCATCTGAAGCTGCTATGAAGATGATCCTTACCGGCGCATTTTCTTCCGGAATTTTGTTGTTCGGTATTTCATTTATTTATGGAGCTACGGGTACAATAAGTTTTACAGAGTTGCCGCAGCACCTGGATGGCAGCCCATTGCAAGTGCTTGCCCTTGTTTTTTTATTTTCAGCATTTGCATTTAAGTTGTCCATCGTGCCTTTTCATTTATGGACAGCGGATGTATATGAAGGCTCACCTATGGCAGCAACTGCATTCCTTTCAGTGATATCCAAAGGCGCAGTGGCATTTATTTTCATGGCCACACTATACAAAGTCTTTCAACCAATGCATGAGATTTGGTATAGCCTGGTGATGATTTTATCCATAGCCACCATGGTTGTCGGAAACCTGTTTGCATTACGCCAACAAAATATCAAACGCTTCCTTGCATTTTCTTCCATTGCACAAGTTGGTTTTATTTTGGTTGGTATCAGCAGCAACTCCATCCATGGAACTACGTCAGTTGTTTATTTTATTTTCATTTATCTTTTTTCTAACCTGGCAGCTTTTGGCGTGGCAGGTGCCATCGCATCTCAAACAGGCAAAGAAAAAATTGATGATTATAAAGGCTTATATCAAACCAATCCTTTCTTATGCTGGGTACTTGCACTGGCATTGTTTTCATTAGCAGGCATTCCACCTACCGCCGGTTTTTTTGGTAAATTATTTTTATTGACTGCAGGCGCTTCAAAGGGCAGTTATCTTTTTATCATTATCGCTGCTTTGAATATGATAATCTCTTTATTTTATTATTTAAGAGTTGTGCGAGCAATGTTTATGGAGAAAAATGAACAGCCAATTGAAAAAATAAGGATTGATTTTTCAGCAAGACTTGGTTTAATAATTTGTGCAACCGGTATTGTATTGGTAGGATTAATGAGCTGGATCTATGATTATATTCAAAATATGGTTTAGAAATTTAAAAGTTTAGATTTAGAAATACCGCCTAAACCCCTAAACCTTCTAATTATCCTAAACCTTCTAAACTTTTAAAGAAATGGCTATAAATAAGAATCACGAATTTGAAGAACTTGATGGAGTAAAATGTGGCATCGTGGAAAAGAATGTATTGCCGGACAGAGTTGCATTTCTTAAAAAATTATTGGAATACAATCATTATACAGTTGTTATTGTTCCATCTCCGCCACCAAAAGTTGTTGCATCATCGGTTACAAAAATAGAGGAAGGCGCAGAAGATTCACCTTCACCAACAGCTCCTGCAGCACCAGAAACATTTACAGTTGGGGTTACAGATTATACTTATAATACTATAAATGCGATTTTTGGAAGATTACTAAAAACGCCCAACGGGCATGTGGTTACTTTAGCTTACTGGGATCAGGAAGATCCAGTATCTCATGATGAGATTCCATATTATGAAAAATAATGTAATAAAAATATATAGTATGAGAAAAAGAACTCCGGAAAAAACAATAATTATTGCTTGCATAGTAATCGCATTAGGTTCGTGGTATATTAGTCATATGAAAGATTGCGATTGTATTAAAGCAGAACAGGTCATACCGATCTTAACAACTGGATTTGCAACTGGTATTTTACTAGGCGGCATAGTGGAATTTCGTAGGAAAAGGAAACAGGAAAATAATTTATAATTTAGGAATTTAAAAACTAAAAATGAAAACATATGAGAAGAAGAACACCACAGAAAGCAATTGGGTTTGCATTGTTTATTGCGGCTATTAGTTTCTATAATTTTTCCCGCATAAAGGGGGGAGAGTGTATTCGGGCTGTACATATTGTTACATTATTAGTTTGTGGAGCAGCCATTGGAGTAGCTTTAACCAATTTAATCATGCTAATGCGCAATAAAACCGAAGATTGATTTAAATATTGATACTTAATTTTGTTTCTCAAAAAATAATCATGGAAGAAAAATATAACGAAGCAACGCACAACCGCCCCGATGGCGACAGGCATTTAGATGCACCCGTATTAATTGCAGACATCCCCGGTATGGTAAAACAATTGCAGAAGGAAAAAGCCTGGGATAAAAACGATCGCAATGCCATTACTGTTTTTAAGTCGGATAAAATGAGGATCATCCTGGTGGCGATGCATAAAAAAGCAGAGATGACAACAGAACATCCTCAAAATATCTTTAGCGTACAGGTGCTTGAAGGCAAATTGAAATTACATAGCCCGGAAGATAAAACAGAAATAAAGCAGGAACAGTTATTTGTACTTCATGCAAATATTCCTTATAAAATTGAGGCGTTGAAAAAGTCGGTTTTTTTATTGACGGTGGTAGAATGATTAACCCGAAATTTTTTCACTAACCAATGTCTGCACATCACTTAACAGGATTCTCTCCTGCCGCATATCGTCCCGGTACCTGATGGTTACGGTATTATCTTCTTTTGTCTGGTGATCAATGGTGACACAAAAGGGTGTCCCTATTGCATCCATGCGGCGATAGCGTTTTCCGATGGCATCTTTTTCTTCATAGAAACAATGAAAATGAGGCTTGCATTCATTCATCAATTGCCGGGCTATTTCCGGAAGACCGTCTTTTTTTAGCAAAGGTAGTATTGCCAGTTTCATTGGTGCGATCTTAGCTGGGATCCGCAATACCACACGGCTATCTTCAGTGCCATCTTCTTTGGTCCATTTTTCTTGGGCGTAAGCCAGGCTTATAACGGTAAGAAATAACCTGTCAAGTCCAACAGAAGTTTCTACCACAAAAGGAGTATAATTGCCATAAGGTTTTCCGTCTTCATTTAAATCATTATCAAAATACTGTATTTTCTTTTTGCTGTACAAAGCATGCTGCGTAAGATCAAAATCTGTGCGGCTGTGTATTCCTTCCAGTTCTTTCCATCCAAAGGGAAACTCAAATTCAATATCCAGTGCTGCATCAGCATAATGCGCAAGCTTTACATGGTCGTGATAGCGTAATTTTTCAGCCGGGATGCCCAGGCTTTCATGCCATTGCTTTCTCGAATCCTTCCAGTAGTTGTACCATTCCATTTGTGTGCCGGGGCGAACAAAAAACTGCATCTCCATTTGTTCAAATTCACGCATGCGAAATATAAATTGCCGGGCTACAATTTCATTACGGAAAGCCTTACCTGTTTGTGCAATACCGAAGGGGATTTTCATCCTGCCAGTTTTTTGCACATTTAAAAAATTTACAAAAATTCCTTGCGCAGTTTCAGGCCTTAAATAAATAGTATCGGCTTCTTCTGCCACACTTCCTATTTGCGTGCTGAACATGAGATTAAACTGGCGAACGTCTGTCCAGTTGTATGTTTTGCTTATGGCACATTTTATTTTGTTGTCTTCAATAAGTTTTTTTAATCCAGGAAAATCATCGGCAGCTATAAGTTTATCTAAAGAAGCCAAAATTTCTTTTGATAGTTCTTCGTTGCCATTAGCCTGTTGTTCCTCAGCAAAACCCTCAATCAAATGATCAACCCGGTAACGTTTATTGCTATCCTTGTTATCTATCATTGGATCGCTGAAATTATCCACGTGGCCACTTGCCTTCCATACAGTCGGATGCATAAAAATAGCAGCATCAATGCCGACAATATTTTCTTGTAATTGGGTCATGCTTTTCCACCACTCGTCACGCAGGTTCTTTTTTAATTGTGCACCCATTTGCCCGTAATCATATACAGCAGCTAATCCATCATAAATTTCTGAGGATTGAAAAATATAACCATACTCCTTACAATGTGATATCAGTTCCTGGAACCTGCCTGCCGGTGAGGCTGGATTATTTGCTTCGTTTGCCATGTGCGCAAAGATAATAGATTGGGATGTTTTGGTTTATAACAATCGCCAAAGTCCTGTAAATGCTGCAGTAAAGCCGGCGCACAGCTCTGTAATGCAGTACAAGAGGGCGATGCAACAATGATGCTCATAGCTTTTATGCCTGGACAAAAAAAATCTATTACTTACTACAACTAATTCCTGTTCCAAAAAAATATTTTCTTTCCACAAAGCGTGTAAAACTCATCAAATTCAACAGCAACATAAGAAATGAAAAAATCCACAAATTTTGTCCACATGTGTGAACAGAAAAGAATGTGTTTGATGAATTACAAAAGATACTTTCGTTCTCCCGCAGAATTTAAAAAAACCTAAACCTTACTAACTAAATTTTTTGACGATGGCCACAAAAAAAAAATCACCTAAAGCGCTCAGCTTTTCCCGGCAGTTTACTCGTGAAGGCGTAAGTCCTTACGATATGTTTGAATATGATTATCGCACCTCGGTTATAAAAAACCCGACGGGCGAAATAGTATTTCAAATGGATAATGTGGAAGTTCCTAGGCAATGGAGCCAGATTGCTACAGATATTCTTGCCCAAAAATATTTCAGGAAGGCAGGGGTTCCACAGGGTGACGGAACAACCGGCAGGGAAAAATCGGTGAAAGAAGTGGCACATCGCATGGCTCATTGCTGGAGAGTATGGGGCGAACGCAACGATTATTTTGCAACCGAAAAAGATTCAGAAATATTTTATGATGAACTGGCATATTCTATCTTGAACCAGGCTTGTGTACCTAACAGCCCTCAATGGTTTAATACAGGTTTGTATGAAGTGTATGGCATTTCTGGAAAACCACAGGGCCATTATTACGTGGATGCAAAAGATGGAATGCTTAAAAAATCTACTTCGGCTTATGAGCGTCCGCAGCCTCATGCCTGTTTTATATTAAGCGTGGATGATGACCTGGTTAATGAAGGCGGTATCATGGATTTATTTGTTAGAGAAGCAAGAATCTTTAAGTATGGTAGTGGTGTGGGAACCAACTATAGCAATATTCGTGGAGAAGGTGAAAAGCTTAGCGGTGGAGGTACAAGTAGTGGTTTAATGAGTTTCCTAAAGATTGGTGACCGTGCAGCCGGTGCCATAAAAAGCGGTGGTACAACAAGGCGTGCAGCTAAAATGGTTTGTCTTGATATTGACCATCCCGAAATTGTAAATTTTGTAAACTGGAAAGTAGAAGAAGAAAAGAAAGTGGCGGCGCTAATTGCTGCAGGTTATCCAAGCGATTATGAAGGAGAAGCTTATCGCACAGTAAGCGGACAAAATAGTAATAACTCAGTACGCATACCAAATTCATTCTTTAAAAAACTGGATGAGAATGCTGATTGGGAACTGAAGGCCCGTAGCGATGGTCGCACTATGAAGACAGTGAAAGCAAGAGACCTTTGGGAACAGATTAATTATGCAGCATGGCGTTGTGCTGATCCCGGAACACAATATGATACTACTATAAATGAATGGCATACATGTCCTGAAGGTGGACCAATAAGAGCAAGTAATCCTTGCAGTGAATATATGTTCCTGGATAACACTGCCTGTAACCTTGCAAGTGTGAATCTTCGTCGCTTTTTTGACGAAAGCAATAATACGTTTGATGTTGCTGGTTTTGAACATACCTGTCGGTTGTGGACTGTAGTTTTGGAAATATCTGTTCTGATGGCCCAGTTTCCTTCAAAAGAAGTTGCACAACTTTCATATGATTACAGGACTTTAGGATTGGGATATGCAAACCTTGGCAGTATGCTAATGGTAAGCGGTATTGCTTATGACAGTGAAGAAGCAAGAGGTATAGCAGGAGCCATTACAGCGATCATGACGGGAGTTGCATATTCTACTTCTGCAGAAATGGCCGGGTTCCTTGGTGCGTTCAGTAAGTATGAATTGAATAAAGAACATATGCTGAAAGTAATGCGTAACCATAGGGCCGCAGCTTATGACGCAATGGATGCTTACGAAGGCATTGAAATAAAACCTAAAGGTATTAATGCAAAATATTGCCCTGATTATTTATTAACAGCAGCAACAAAAGCCTGGGATACGGCAGTGCAGATGGGCGAAAAATATGGCTATCGCAATGCACAAACAACGGTGATAGCACCAACCGGTACTATTGGTCTTGTAATGGATTGTGATACTACCGGAGTGGAACCAGATTTTGCTTTAGTGAAATTTAAAAAACTTAGCGGTGGTGGTTATTTCAAAATCATTAACCAGAGTGTGCCACAGGCATTGCGTAATCTGAAATATGATGAGCAACAAATAGAGGAGATTGTAAATTATGCAAAAGGACATGCTACCCTCAAAGGCGCTCCGCATATCAATGAAATTTCATTAAGTGAAAAAGGATTTTTACCGGTAGAAATTGACAGATTGAATGCAGCGATGGCCAGCGCTTTTGAAATTGGATTTGTATTCAATGTATATACACTTGGAGAACCTTGCCTGCAAAGGCTTGGCTTTAAATCAGAGCAATACCACGATTTTGGATGGAGTCTTTTAGAAGCACTCGGGTTTACAGACGATCAGATTGAAGAAGCAAATACATTCATCTGCGGAACCATGACAGTAGAATCTGCGCCTTATCTTAAAGACGAACATTTATCAGTTTTTGATTGTGCAAACCGTTGCGGCCAGATCGGCCAGCGTTTTATACATGCACATGGTCACATCCGTATGATGTCTGCTGCGCAACCTTTCCTGAGTGGCGCTATCAGCAAGACCATCAACCTGCCAAATGAAGCAACGATGGAAGACATAGCAGACTCATACAGACTTAGTTGGGAACTGGGCTTAAAAGCATGTGCATTGTACCGTGATGGTAGCAAGTTGAGCCAACCTTTAAGCAACAAATCAGATAAAAAGAAAAAGGTTGAAGACGCTTCTTCTGAAGCAGTGGAGCAAGCTATGGAAACGCCGTCAGCATTGGTTGATATGGCTAAACTTACTATTGAAGAATTACTGGATGAAATGAATAAGCGTGTGCAAAACAGTGCAGATACTTCATTGAAACGCCAACTAGCCATGATTGTAGAAAGAAGAGCGCTCCCTGCCAAACGCCGAGGATTTACACAAAAAGCAAAAATAAATGGCCAGGCATTATTCCTGCGCACCGGTGAGTATAATGATGGAACGCTAGGAGAAATATTTATTGATATGGCGAAGGAAGGGGCTACCATGCGTAGTATGCTCAATTGTTTTGCCATAGCAATTTCAATAGGCCTTCAGTATGGCGTGCCACTGGAAGAATATGTTGAAAAATTTGTGTTCACACGCTTTGAACCGGCAGGAATGGTGGATCATCCGAATATCAAAACCACCACTTCAATCATCGACTTTATGTTCAGGGCCCTGGCTTACGAATATCTTGGACGTACTGACCTGGTGCATGTATTGGACAAACCAGAAGTGCAAAATCTTGGTAATGAAGTTTGGGACCAGGCTACACCCACAATAGGAGAAAGAAAACAGGAACTAAGTGAAGTAAGGGTGCTTGGTAATCCGTTGAGAACATCTGCTATTCCACAAACTGCTGCACGGCCAACGCATAGCATGGATGGTGTAAATGCGGCGGCAAAAAATATGCAGGGAGATGCACCGGCTTGTAACGTGTGTGGGCATATAACAGTAAGAAGCGGTACATGCTACAAATGTTTGAATTGTGGTAATAGTTTGGGATGTAGTTAAACGTAAGAATTTGATGATGGGTTAGATAATTTAGGGTTTTGGTTTAAGTGCCACCAGTTCTATAGCTGGTGGCTTTTTTTTTGCCACTAATTATACGAATTTCACGAAATACACGTATGCTGTAAAATGTAAAATAATTCGTGAAATTCGTGTTCTTCAATTTCATGTAATAAAAATATGAAAGTAGTTATTCAAAGAGTTTCTTCGGCATCAGTAACTATTGATGAAAAAATAAAATCTGCTATTAAAGCTGGTTTGCTTGTACTTGTTGGAATTGAAGATGCCGACGATGAAAACGACATTTTGTGGTTAAGCAACAAGATCGTTAACCTTAGGATTTTTAATGATGAAAATAAAGTTCCCAATCTCTCCCTAAAAGATATTGATGGAGATATCCTTTTGATAAGCCAGTTTACATTACACGCTTCTACCAAAAAAGGTAACCGACCATCTTATATCAAATCAGCAAAACCTGTTGTTGCAATCCCTTTATATGAAAAATTTATAAGCCAATTAAAAGATGATTTAGGAAAAAAAATTCATACTGGAGAGTTTGGTGCAGATATGAAAGTTGCATTGCTTAATGATGGACCTGTGACGATTGCGATTGATTCGAAAAATAAAGAATAAAACACGAATTTTAGTGACGAATTTCACGAATTAAATCATCAAAAATTTACAGTCATGACTGACATAATTTTAAAATAAGGGTCTTATAAAATTATTGGGTTATGCATGGAAGTGCATAGTGAATTAGGTTTGGGGTTCAAAGAAATTGTTTATAAAGATGCGCTGGCATATGAATTTATAAATAATAAGATCCCATTTATAAGAGAGAGAAATTACACCATCTCATATAAAGGAAAAATACTTAGGCATTCATATTCTGCTGATTTTATTGTGTATGATTCTATTATTCTTGAAGTAAAAGCAACTTCTATGATTGTTACGGGGTTTGTTAAGCAGACGATAAATTATCTCATGGCTTCAGGACTACAATTAAGGATTATTGCCAACTTTGGTGAAAAATCATTTATATCAAAGCGGGTTCTGTTTTAATTGTGTAATTCGTGTTATCAAATTAATTATATGAATGAAATAACTATTAATCAGGCCCAACAAGATGTAGACAACTGGATCAAGACCACAGGCGTCCGTTACTTTAATGAACTCACCAATCTTGGAATTCTCATGGAAGAAGTAGGTGAACTATCAAGGCTGATGGTTAGAAAATACGGAGAGCAATCTTTTAAAGAATCAGACAAAGAAAAAGAATTGTCAGATGAAATGGCTGATGTACTTTGGGTACTTATTTGTCTAGCTAATCAAACGGGTGTAAATCTTACAGAGGCGCTTGAAAAAAATATTCAGAAAAAATCTTCACGAGATGCTCATAGGCATAAGGATAACGAAAAACTAAAATAAATACCCTCAGCAGGGTATTGTGATCGCTTCATATCAAAGTTACTTTTGAATTCAAAACTAATTTTATATGAAGAAGATTTTATCAACGCTTATCCTTCTTGTTTTCGTAATGGCTGCCTTCAGCCAGGGAACTGACTGGAGTAAATCATTCCCCTCAAAAGTAAAATGGTATAAAATAACAGATGCAGGCGTACTGGTAGTAGGGACGGGCGATGCATTGTATGGTGTAAATCCTGCAGATGGTAAAGAAGCCTGGAAGATAGACCAGATAGAAAATATTCAGGAAGAAAACTATGACCCCATTGAAGGAACTCCGTATATCGTTCTTGCAAAAAGAACAATGATGAAATCTGTAAATAATGTGGTGGATGTTGTAACTGGTAAACTTCTGATAGACACCAAAAGCCTTGGCCTTGCAGCGGTAACCAAGCGCCTTCACCTTATTAAAAGCAATACATTAATGTTTTACGGAACGGGTAGTACCGGCAAACCTACATTGATGTTAGTAAGCCTTGCCGATGGCTCAAAAATATGGGAGCAGGCAAAATTATTTGAAAAGAATTCTGAGCAGATCGTATCAGAAGCAGGGGAAACAGAAGATGGAATATTCATTGCCACAAACAGGAATATTTATAAACTGAATAAGAAGACCGGCGAGACCTTGTACAGTATTGACATGAAAAGTGATTTACCTGTAGCTGCACCGCAGGAAGAAAAAAAATCTATGTTCAGCGGTTTTCAATTTGGAAAAAATATAGATAAAGGCGCCAATGAACAAGCCACCATGACTGCGGCAGATTTTTTCCAGAGAGAGAATAAAAGCATTATTTATTTCTGGAACCAGGATATACTTACAGCCTTCAACGTTGCAGATGGAAAAGAAGTTTGGAAAAGGGTAGAACTGCCATCGCCCATCACAAATATTTTATATGATACCCATGGCATGCTGGTAGCAACTGCAGAAAAAAGACAGGAAGATGTGGCTAAAGAAAATAAAGGCGGCGGAGGTTTGATCGGAAAACTTAAACGAAGCAGTGCAGGTAAGAAAAACAGGGCTTCATTATTATGTCTTGATATGAATAGTGGAGTGGAAAAATGGAACAGTGATGTAGATCTGCAGGGAGATGTGATTGCATATAAACTTGCCGGAACAAAATTAATTCTCGGCACTGCAAGGGATCAGGGCACCAACTATATAAGTATTGTGGACCTGGATGCCGGAAAGTCTATAACAAAAAAACCACTCTCAATTAAAGGTGAAGTTCGTGACCTTCAGTTGGTACCTCAAGGTCTTTACTATCGCACATCTGACCAGATAAATATTCTCGATTTGGAATCTGGCGATAAGACCTGGAAAAAAGGTTTTGCAGTGAAAAATTGTGTAGGTGAAAATGCGAGTAATAAAACAGGATATGTTTATGCCAATGGTATTGTTTATAAAGTTGACTTTGAAAAAGGAGATCTTACTGAGTGGGTTACAGGAATAAATTTTGATGGAAAAGAAGACCCTACTTCTTTACAGGTTAGAGAAAAAGGCATCCTGCTCAGCTCGGATCAAAATATCCGATTATACAGCTATGATGGAAAACAAGTTTGGCATAATTATCAACAAGCTCCCGGCCGTACCATGGCAGGCAAAATGCTTAGTGGGCTTGGTGGATTAGCATCGGCAGCCATGGCTGCACAGCAAATGGCCCAGTCTGCTCAATTGAGTTATGCTAAAGGTTATTATGGCAGTACTGATCCCGGACTGGATCGTGACATAAAAAATGCTAATGCAAATGCCGCCAATTTTGCCGGAGCAGCAGCTAGCAGCTTTGCTTCAATCAGCCGTAGGTTTAAGGCTACAAAAGAAGCAAATAATTATATGTCTATGCTCACCAACTTTGGGAAAAGCAACGAAGCAAAAGATGCAGGTGTGATGATGATAGATAAAAACAACGGAACCGAAATTCGTAAAATTGTATTTGGAGACAAAAAAGACCCTGACTATAAACTGGATGAACTGGGAAGGGTTGTATATTATAAATCCGGTGGAAACGAAATCCAGGGGTTTTCATTTTAGGTTTTCTTTATCAGCAAAACCCTGGTGGTTTAATTAAATTCAGGAACGGCTTCTTAATCGGAGCCGGTTTTTTATTGATGAAAATAATATGGTTTAATTTGCAGTTCTTCACATCAACAATATGAAATTTTTTATGAAGACTTTGCTGGCAGTTTTATTTTTTCTTTTTTCTTTTACTTCATATTCACAGGTAAAGTCAAAACTTATCAGTGGCCCGTGGGCAGGAAATGTAGAGCTCAGGAATGCTACAATCTGGGCTGAGGTTTATCCTGATGTTAAAAGCGTTGCTATAAAATATTTTTTAGCAAATGATAAAGTGCATAGCAAAACAAAACTTTACAAGGGGCCGCTTGGCAATGATTTTAATCCCGTAAAAATTGAATTGAACGGATTAGAAATGAATAGCAGGTATGGTTATGCAATCATTGTGGATGGCAAAGAAATAGCTACCCGATTTACAACAAGCTTTACCACCAAAGACCTTTGGCAATGGCGCAAGCCCGCTCCCGATTTCAGTTTCCTGGCAGGAAGTTGTGCCTACTTTAATGAGCCTGCTTTTGATAGGCCCGGCAAACCCTATGGCGGCGACTCTTCTATTTTTGAAATAATGGCAAATACGCCCGCAGCATTTCATGTGTGGATGGGTGACAACTGGTATACTCGTGAAGTAGATTTTTATACGCCTTGGGGATTGAATTACCGTGCTTCAAGGGATAGGAGTATGAAAGTATTACAAAAATTTATGGCTGCTATGCCACAGTATTCCATTTGGGATGACCATGATTATGGACCCGATAACTCAGGGAAAAGTTTTATCCTTAAGGATGAAAGCCGTAAAGTGTTTATGAATTATAGCCTGAATCCATCCTATGGACAAGATGGTAAAGGCATTTATACAAAAGTTAGTTATGGGGATGTAGATTTATTTCTTACAGATGATCGTTATTTCCGCAGCGAAGATGAAATGCCTGATAGCATTGACGGTAAACCATCAACTGCGAAAACCTATTTAGGCGAAGCACAGTTGGAATGGTTGAAAAATGCCTTACTATTCAGCAATGCAACCTTTAAAATAATTGTTTCCGGTAGCCAGGTTTTGAATCCTTTAAGCAAAGCGGAGAGCATGCGTAGCTATAGCCATGAATATTACAGCCTGATGAATTTTATTGATGCAACGAAAATAAATGGAGTCTTATTCTTTAGTGGGGACAGGCATCACAGCGAAGTTATAAAACAAGAAAGGGCAGCAGGATATCCCTTATTTGATGTTACGATTTCACCATACACTGCGGGTGTGAGCAAGGTAAGTGGTAATGAAAAGACTAGCTCTTTCAGGCAGGCAAACACGTTAGTAGAAGCCCAGAATTTTGGTAAAATATCTATAGCAGGTAAAAAAAATGAAAGACAACTAAAGGTTGAATTTATTAGTTTAAAAGGCGACGTACTGGGTAGCTGGCAGGTTTCAGAAACTGCATTAAAAAATTCTTATTAATTATGGTATCATCTTTCTTCACTTACCAAAAACCAAAAGTGATCCAGGCTTTGCGTTATCATTTTATAAGCCGCAAAGAAATAAAAGCATTACTGGTTGCTGTGAATATTTTTGCGATCATTTCTGCAGCCTTGTTTTTTTTTCATAAGATAAGCCCACTCGCATTTCTCATAAGTTCCACATTATGGTTTACGCTTATGATCATTTTCTGGTTTGTAATGCCTTCAGCAGTCTACAGAAATGCACATACATTCAAAGACCGCTTCCGTGCTATTTTATCCGCAAGTGATTTTGAAATAGAAAATGATATGGGAAGTAGGAGTTGGGCATGGAATGAATTCAGTAACTGGATCGAGTCACCACATTTTTTCCATTTATATTTCAATAGTCGTTCATTTTTCCTGGTGCCTAAAGACGCCTTCCCGGGTGATGATGTTCATGAAGCAAGAAAAATACTGGCTGCAAAAATTAAAAAATAGCTATAGCTTTTTCTCCATGATATGGTGTGGTAAGGTAACCTCGTAAAACTCTTCCCCTTTTATTTTGTATCCAAATTTCTCGTAAAAGCCAAGTACCGTATTTCGGGCATGCATACTGATCTTTTTATAACCTTTGTCCCTGGCAAGGTTTTCAGCAAATATAATTATAGAGGCACCAATCCCTTTATGTTGAAGATTATCGGCTACAGCCATTTGCCTGAGCCTTAAGCAGCTATCGTCCATATGTGAAAGGATGCAACAGGCCAGGATTTTGTCTTCATCAAAAGCAGCAATTAAAATATCATCTTTCTCCTTGGCAATTTCTTCATCAGTGAACTTCAGGCCAAGAGGTTCTCTTAGTATAAGCTTCCTTAATTCCACCATCTGCTTATACTCCTTGCTTCCATGATCTATTTGCTTTAATGCCATGTTGCTTTAGTTGGGGTCAAAATAAAAAAATGTCCTCGAAGGATGTACAATATACAAATAAATTTCTATCAGCTTTTAGCCCTGCAGCCATTTAAATAAGTTTTTCTCAAAAAATCTGTTACTATTGGCTTTTGTATTGGAATCATTTTAGTTTATAAATTGATACAAAATGAGCCGTTTAGTATTTCTTTGTAATTAGCTCAAAAAGTATATTTTTGCAACTGTATTAACTAAAATTTTACCATTATGTCAGATATTGCAACAAGAGTAAAGAAGATAATTGTTGACAAATTAGGTGTTGATGAAGCAGAAGTAACCCAGGAAGCTTCTTTCACTAATGATTTAGGAGCAGATAGCTTGGACACCGTTGAACTTATTATGGAATTTGAAAAAGAATTCAATATTTCAATTCCTGATGAACAGGCCGAAACAATCACCACAGTAGGCCAGGCAGTTTCTTATTTGGAAGAGAACGCCAAGTAAATCTCCGTCCGAACGGCTCAGCCGGAAGGGCTTTTAATTACCACAGGCAAATTGTATGGCTTTAAAAAGAGTAGTTGTAACCGGTTTAGGTGCCATAACTCCATTGGGAAAAACTGTTAATGAATATTGGCAGGGCCTGATTGATGGGGTTAGCGGCTGCGATTATATCAAGCAATTTGATGTATCAAAATTTAAAACCCGGTTTGCCTGTGAGGTTAAAGACTTTGAACCCACAGATTATCTTGATAGGAAAGAATCCCGCAAAATTGATCGGTATTGCCAGTTTGCCTTGGTAGCAAGCGACGAGGCAGTAAAAGACGCTGGTATTACAGGTGAAAATGTGAATCCCGACAGGGTGGGAGTTATTTTCGCAAGCGGTATTGGTGGTATCATTACGTTTCAAAATGAAGTGATTGATTTTGCAAAAGGCGATGGTACACCCAGGTTCAATCCTTTCTTCATCCCAAAAATGATATTGGATATAGCTGCCGGGCAAATCTCTATGCGTCATGGATTCAGGGGGCCAAACTTTGCCGTGGTAAGTGCTTGCGCATCATCAACTAACGCCATCCTTGATGCCTTTGATAATATAAGACTTAACAGGGCCGACGTTGTCATTACAGGTGGCAGCGAAGCAGTTATTTGTTCTGCGGGTGTTGGTGGTTTTAATGCCATGAAGGCACTTAGCGAAAGAAACGATGATCCATCTACAGCCAGCCGACCTTTTGACAAAGACAGGGATGGATTTGTAATGGGCGAAGGTTCTGGTGTATTGGTTCTGGAAAGTCTTGATCATGCGCTTGCAAGAGGAGCGAAAATATATTGCGAAATTGCAGGTGGCGGCGCTACCGCAGATGCACATCATATCACAGCTCCACATCCGGAGGGATTAGGCGCAAGAAATGTTATGAAGGTTGCACTAGCAGATGCCGGTATGAATGCCGATGATATAGATTACATAAACGTTCATGGTACATCTACGCCGCTCGGAGATATAGCAGAAACTAAAGCGATCGTACATGTATTTGGAGATCACGCTTATGACCTGAACATAAGTTCTACAAAAAGCATGACAGGACACTGCCTTGGAGCTGCAGGTGCGCTTGAAGCACTGGCGTGTATTTTGGCGGTTACCAAAGATGTTATTCCTCCTACTATTAATCACTTCACGGATGATCCGGACCTTGATCCGAAGCTTAATTTTACTTTTAATAAAGCCCAGAACAAGACGGTGGATGCAGCACTAAGCAACACTTTTGGGTTTGGCGGTCATAATGCTTCTGTGATCATAAAAAAATATATAGCCTAATTTTTTCCAGCTGCTGATCTGCACGCTTTCTTAAATTTCTGTTTACAAGTAATTAAATCAAATAGCCTACTTTCGGTTAAACAAGTCTCATAGTACCTTGCAATTCTTTAAAACCATTTTTGATAAAGAGCCACACAAGAAAGCTTTCAGGAAACAACTGAATAATGTGTTAGGATTTTCACCGGGTGATATTGCCTTATATAAAACAGCCCTTAGTCATCGTTCGGTTCGGGAAGGCGCTGATGAGAATAACGAACGGCTTGAATTTTTAGGAGATGCCGTGCTCAGTTCTATAATCGCACATTACCTTTTTAAAAAATATCCCTACAAAGGCGAAGGTTTTTTAACCGAAATGCGGAGCAAAATGGTTAATCGCCAGAAGCTAAATGAAATTGCGCTGAAGATGGGATTGAAAAAGATCACTTTTTATAACAAGTTTGATAACGCCCTTAAGATTTCCCAGATATTCGGCAATACCCTGGAAGCCTTGATTGGAGCGGTGTTCCTGGATAAGGGATATAAGAAAACACAAAGCTGGGTAGAAAAATATATCATCCTTCCCCATCTTTTTACAGATGACCTGGAAATAATTGAAATAAATATCAAGAATAAACTCTACGGCTGGGCCAATAAGAATGGGAAGGCACTGGAGTTTGAAACATTGGATGAAAAATTTGAAAATGGCCGAAGACTTTTTACCATTGGGGCCACCGTTGATGGTGAATTAATTTCGCAGGCAAAAGGTTTTAATAAAAAAGATGCCAGCCAGATAGCAGCTCAACTTGCTGTTGAGATACTCGGCCTTTGACAATTATTAAGTGTGAATTCCAAAAGATGAGTTCATAATTCTAATTCATTATTTATGACTTTTGGTATACTTGGTAGTGGTAGTTGGGGTACAGCGTTAGCAAAGATCCTAACAGATAACGGTCAGCATATTTACTGGTGGAACAGGAGTGAAGCAGCGATCGAAAAATTTTACCAAAGAAAACATAATACGCAATATCTGCAGTCTGCGAGGTTTGATACCAGCAAACTTAAACTCACTATTGATCCCGCTGAAGTACTCAATAATTCGGATGTAATTATTATTGCCATTCCCTCAGCATTTGTGCAGGAAGTTTTGGTGACACTTGATAAAAATATTTTTAAGGATAAAAAAATATTGTCAGCTGTTAAAGGTATTATTCCACAAAAAAACCTGCTGCTTAATGATTTACTTCAGCAGGACTTTAACGTAGAAATTGAAAATTATTTTGCTGTACTCGGTCCCTGTCATGCGGAAGAAGTAGCTGCTGAAAAATTATCCTACCTCACTTTTACAGGTGTTGACGAAGTGGTAACTGTGGATATAGCCAGTTATTTCAAGAACAGCTATCTCAATACCGTTATCAATAAAGATATTTATGGGGTGCAGTACGCAGCAGTTTTAAAAAATATTTATGCTGTGGCAGCGGGTATTGCACATGGCCTGGATTACGGTGATAATTTTTTGAGCGTATTGATTGCAAACAGCGCAGATGAAATGGCTGGCTTTCTTCGCAAAGCCGGGATCATAAATGCAGAAGTTGGATATATAGAGCATAAAAAAAATGCTGACATGCCGGCTCATAGCAATTATGCTGCGTCCGTTTACCTGGGTGATTTGCTGGTTACATGCTATTCATTGTTTAGTCGTAACAGGAATTTTGGAAACATGATTGGCAAAGGATATTCCGTAAAGGCCGCACAACTGGAAATGAGTATGGTGGCCGAAGGATATAATGCCAGCCAGTGTATGCATATCATAAATAAAGTGGTGGGGGCTGAGATGCCTATTGCGGAAACAGTTTATAATATTTTATGGAACCAGTCACCAGCAACAGAGGGCTTTAAAAAAATAGAAGAAACATTGATATAATTATTGAAACAATGCTGCGGCAATCCCATCTGCCAAAAATTTTCCTTCAGTTGTCAGTTTCAAATGATTATTATCTATTATCAATGTACCGGCACTTATAAATTTTTCTGCAGATCTTAAAATTGTAACCTGGTATTTTTTACCAAATAAGCTTTGTATAGTTTCCAGGCCTATACCTTCCGCTGTTCTCAAACGTATCATGATAAATTCATTTATCTGTTGCTGATCCGAAAGTATTTCTTCTCCAAAAGGGATTAGTTTTTTTTCAATTGATTGTATGTAGAGGGCATTGTTTGCAATATTCCATCTCCTTGCACCATTGCCATTGTATGAATGTGCGGATGGTCCAAAACCATAATATGGCTTTCCCTGCCAGTAACTGCTATTGTGTTGGCTTCGCATCCCGGGTTTTGCAAAATTGCTTATCTCGTAATGTTCATAGCCATTCTCATTCATCCATTGCATAAGTAATTCAAATTGTTCTGCCTGTTTATCCGGGTTTATGGGCACTGATTTTTTTGTCTGAATTAATTTATTCAAAACTGTTTTAGGTTCTACTGTTAGTGCGTAACAGGATATATGCGGTACTGAGAATTGGAATATAGTATCCGCATTTTTTTTGAAATCCTCGTTACTTAGCAGCGGCGATCCATAGATAAGATCTACAGAATAATTTAAGAAACCTGCTTGCTTTATCCACTGTAATGATTGAATAGCCTGGCTTGCATCGTGGGCCCGGTTCATCCACTTCAATTCTTCTCCTATGAATGATTGTATGCCAAGGCTTAGCCGGTTGATACCAATATTTTGCCAGCAATCTAATGCTGCCTGGCTAACGTCATCTGGATTTGCTTCTAATGTTATCTCAACAGTTTCTGCAATACCATAACTGTTTTTAATAGCATTTAGAATGCTGGTAAGTTCATCCCCACTTAAAAGGCTTGGTGTACCACCACCCAAGTAAACTGTTTCAATGGGAAGGCTTTCATTGATGAAGTTTTGTGGAAGCGAGATCTCTGTATTTAGAGCGTCAAGAAATGCATTTTTATTTTTTAGCGAAGTAGAAAAATGAAAATTGCAATAATTGCATGCCTGGCGGCAAAAAGGGATATGAATATAAATGCCCGCCAAAGATTGTAGATTTACGTTTCAGAAAAACATTTTAGTTTAATGAATATTCCCCCTGGCTTCAAATTATTTATTTTAGTCTTTGGGGGCTTCTTGCTTTTAAGTATTCCTTTTCGCAGTCTTTCCCAGGCCAGTACTAAAAATAATTTTTTCCTTCATATTCATTCAGCTGTCAAAGATAGCTCCTTTGCCCCGGCTGGATTGGGACTTCAAACAGCCTTTAATTCTGAAATAGCATTGGCAAATTATATTGCTAAGGTACCAATGCTGCTGGCTTCCAAAGGTTATCCAGTAGCATCGGTCGATAGCCAATGGACAGAGGACAATGGGTCGCATATTATTTTATACACGGGCCAGAAATATAATTGGGTCCTTTTAAAAACAGCCGGAATTGAACCCCAGGCACTTTCAAATGCAGATTTCAATGCGGGCAATTTTGCCGGAAAGGTTTTTAATATTTCCCAACTACAGTTAATAGAAGAAAGGATCATTAGTTACTACGAGAACGAGGGTTATCCTTTTGCATCCGTTTTTCTCGATAGCATTTCAATTGAAGAAAATAAAATGAGTGCAGTATTGAAAGCAGACAAATCCGTTTTATATCATGTAGATAGTACAAGAGTGGTGGGTACGTTTAAAATAAAAAATAGGTTTTTGCAAAACTATCTTGATATAAAAAATGGAAGTGTTTATAATAAGCAAAAGCTGGCCCAGGTAGATAAGCGTATGCTGGAGCTGCAATATGTAAGTACGCAGCAGCCTTCAGATTTAACTATGCTTGGGGCAGGTTCTGTTTTAAATTTATACCTGCAATCTAAGCGTAGCAGCCAGGTAAATGTGTTGATTGGTTTTCTTCCTTCTGCAAATCAATCTGGGAAACTTCAACTTACAGGGGATGTAAATCTTGACCTTTTAAATCTATTAGGAAGTGGTGAAAATATTTTAGTAAAATGGCAACAATTGCAGGTAAAATCTCCTCGTCTCAATCTTGGATTTTCAAAACCTTATATTTTTAATTCTCCATTTGGATTTAGTTTTCTATTTGATCTTTTTAAGAAAGATTCCAGTTTCCTTCAACTAAATGCTCAAACAGGCCTCCAGTTCGATATTGCCAGCAATCAATCGGGAAAACTATTTGTTCAATGGCAAAACTCCTCCTTGCAGGCAGGCGGCATAGATACGAACCAGGTGAAAGCTTTGAAAAAACTTCCTGCAAATATTGATGTGAATGCAGTTAATGTGGGATTAAATTATGAATGGATAAAGACCAATTATCGTTACAACCCACGATCTGGTAATGAAATCAATGTACAGTCCACAGCTGGTATAAAAAACATCCAGAGAAATAATGATATCACTTCAATTAAAGACCCCTCTTATAATTATGCCTCTTTATACGATTCTATAAAACTTCGCAGCTACCAGTTTAGGATAATTTTTTCGGGTGCACATTATTTTTCATTGGGAAAGATTTCGGTGCTTAAGACTTCATTGAATACCGGTCTTTATCAAAGCCCCACTATTTTTAGGAATGAGCTTTTCCAGATTGGCGGATATAAATTGCTTCGTGGCTTTGATGAGGAAAGTATTTATGCAACAAGATACGCAGTTTTTACAGCTGAGTATCGCTACCTTATTGGATTGAATTCCTTTTTGTTTTTCTTCACTGACCTGGGTCTTAACAATAATAAATACCAAAACGTAAATACGAAAAATACATATCTCGGAACTGGGCTTGGCGTCCGGTTCGAGACAAAAGCAGGGCTACTGAACATAAGTTATGCAGTAGGGAAAAGAGATGATGTAAAATTTAACCTGCGGGAATCGTCTAAACTGCATTTTGGGTACATAAATTATTTTTAGCCTGATCTCCTTTCATATTTTTGCTTATAAATACTTCTATACGTTTTGAAAAAAGTTTTGTACTTAATTCTGTTTCTAATTATTTTTCTAGGTTGTAAAATCCAGGCACAGGATAGTACAAGAAAGTTAACAGATAGCATTAAGCTGCAGCTATCAAAGAGTACGTTACCCGAATCTGCGCTCGAACAGTTATCAAAGATCATCTCTAAAAATAAATTTTTAAATGTACAGAGTATTGCCAGGACCAATAAAATTCAAGCAAGAATACATAATCAGAAGGACGTTATTTTTTATGCCCTGGCATTGCTAGTTTTTTTTCTTGCAATGATTAAAACATTTTTTGCAAGATATTTTTCAAATATGTTTCGGGTTTTTTTTAATAGTTCCCTAAGACAAAGTCAACTTACGGATCAATTAATGCAAGAGAAATCGCCTTCCTTATTTTTTAATTTTCTATTTATTGCCGTCGCCGCATTTTATATAACACTTTTGTTTGGCAGGTATTATGGGCAAGAGACATCATTTAACTGGCACCTGTTTGCTATTTCAAGCGTGGTTATGATATTAATTTATAGCATGAAATTTTTGAGCCTCCGGTTCATAGGCTGGATATCAGGATATAAACAAGAGGCAAATATTTACATCTTTATTATTTTCTTAATAAATAAAATAATTGGAATTTGTCTTATACCGTTAATTATAATTATGGCGTTTACAGATAATAGTTTAGTAAGGCTGGCCATATTATTATCTTTTATTTTAATTGGTTTAATGTTGATCATGCGTTTTCTTAGATCCTATGGATTGTTACAGCACCGTCTCAATGTAAACAGGTTTCACTTTTTACTTTATATCCTGGCTATGGAAATATTACCAATTGCGCTTATTTATAAGGCGGGGATGATGTTTGTGAATATAAATTTGTAATTTTGCAACATCATCGTAATGAGTATGATTAAAAAAGATGAAATGGCTGAAGCCACCCTGTCCACAAAAATCAAAAAAATACTTATTACCCAGCCAAAACCGGATGGCGTAAAATCTCCTTATTTTGACCTGGCAAAAAAGTATGGTTTATTGCTGGATTTTCATCCATTCATAGCAGTAGAAGGCATACCTGCAAAGGACTACCGAAAACAAAAAATTGATATAACAGCTTACACAGCGGTAATTTTTACCAGCCGGAACGCTATTGATCATTTCTTCCGCATATGTGACGAGATGAAGATCTCTGTTTCCCAGGATACAAAATATTTCTGTATAACGGAGGCTGTGGCATTGTACCTCCAAAAATTTATCCTATACCGCAAAAGAAAAGTTTTTTATGGTGCGGATGGTACCAATAAAAGTCTTTTTGATGTTATCAATAAGCATAAGGATAATGAAAAATTTCTTTATCCCTGCTCGGAATCTTTTGATAGCGAGATTACAAACTGGCTAAGATCGCACAATTGCGGCTATGCGACTCCGGTATTATATAAGATTATCAGCAATGATGTGCGCCACATCATCGAACGTAAATATGATGTGATCTGTTTTTTTACGCCCGGCGGCGTTAGAAGCCTTATGGAAAATTTTCCCTTTTTCAAACAAAATGGCACTCGCATTGGCGTATTTGGTGCTAATACTTTTAAGGCAGCAGAAGAAGCAGGTCTTACTTTGGATATAAAAGCACCATTGCCACAATCCCCCAGCATGATCAGTGCCTTAGAAAAATTTATTGTTTCCAGCAAAAAGAAATAATTCTTTTACAATTTCATTACTATTATTGGTAAATAGTTGTCAATACAACTTGGTAAATTTGGCAATGTCACATTTACATACAAATAGCCTCATTCATGAAAGCAGCCCCTATTTGCTGCAGCATGCTCACAACCCGGTTGACTGGCATCCATGGAGCGAAGAAGCCTTAAAAAAGGCGCTCCAACTACAGAAACCGATTTTGGTAAGTATTGGTTATGCCGCATGCCATTGGTGCCATGTAATGGAAAAAGAAAGTTTTGAGGATGAAGTTGTTGCCGCTTTTATGAATGAACATTTTATCAATATTAAAATTGACAGGGAAGAAAGACCTGATATCGATCATATTTATATGGATGCAGTACAGGCTATGACCGGTAGCGGCGGTTGGCCACTAAATGCTTTTCTAAATCCTGAGGGTCAACCCTTTTATGGGGGTACCTATTTTCCTCCTAAAAAAGCATTCAACAGGCCATCCTGGATGGATGTTCTTGCATCAATAGCAGAGGCTTGGGGTAATAAGCGGGATGAACTTTATTTACAAGCCAAAAAACTTACTGAACATCTTGAATCTTCCGGAAATATTTTTTCTGTCGGCAATCTGGATGAAAAATTAACTAAGGGACAGTCGATTTTTAACAAAACTGACTGTACAACTATTGCGGAAAATATTCTTAAAAATGCAGATCTTAAGGAAGGAGGATTTGGAAATGCACCTAAATTCCCTCAAACGTTCTCGATAATTTATTTGCTGCAGCATGGTTATTTCTTTGATAATAAAGAAGCAATTGCCCATGCTAAATTATCGTTACAAAAAATGCTGAACGGTGGCATTTATGACCAGCTTGCAGGTGGTATCTCAAGGTATAGTACAGATACGACATGGCTGATACCTCATTTTGAAAAAATGCTTTACGATAATGCTCTGCTCATAATTGCTTTAAGTGAAGCATGGCAACTGACCCGAGAGGATTTTTACCTGATAGCAATTGATAAAACAGTGGTATTTATCCTATCAGAAATGGAAGATAAAGAGGGTGGATTTTACGCCGCATTAGATGCAGACAGTGAGGGCGTAGAAGGGAAGTTTTATGTGTGGACCCAGGATGAAATTAATGAATTGCTTGGAGTAAATGCGGCACTCTTTTCAGCCTATTACAATGTTTCAGAAACTGGTAATTGGGAGTATAATAATATACTACATATCAAAAGGTCTTTAGGGAAAATTGCCTTAGAATTTTCCCTAAAAGAAGAAGGAGCCACGGAGATAATTGACAATTGTAAAAAGATATTAATGGAAGCGAGGGCTAAGAGAATCAGGCCACAAAAGGACGATAAAATCTTATTAGGATGGAACGCCCTTGCCATTAATGCTTTTTGTAAAGCTTATATCTGCACGGGGAATGAAAGGTATAAAAAAGCTGCAGAAGACCTTTTCGTTTTTATTGAGAAAAATTTTTTTTCAGATACTGGCGATAGCCTGCATCACACTTATAAAAATGGAAAGGCAAAATATCCTGCGTTCCTGGATGATTATGCATTTTTGATAGATGCATCCATACAATTGCAGGAGATCAGTTCTAACCAGGATTACCTTATTAAGGCGAGGAAATGGACTTTTTATGTTCTTGATAATTTTTCAACCGAACCAGGTCTGATGTTTTATTATACCAGGGCAAAGCAAAAAGATATCATAGTTAGAAAACAAGAAATCTATGATGGAGCCTTACCCTCATCCAACGCAATAATGGCAAAGAACTTATTATATCTTGGGAGAATTTTTGATGTAGAGAATTGGGTAGAGCAGGGGCAACAGATGCTGCTTTCCGTCCTTGATATTGTAAAAAAACACCCCGGCTCCTTTGGTGTCTGGGCTCAATTAATTCAACAGGAAATGGTCGGTATTAATGAAATTGTGGTGACCGGGGCCCAGCCTTCAACATTATTAAAGGAAGTATTGGAAATTTATATCCCTAATAAAATACTTCAAAGCCACCATCAGGAGATGGATTTTCCTTTATTGAGAAATAAGTCTTATTCTGTGGAAGCAAAAATCTATTTGTGTAAAAATTATCAATGCCAGCAGCCCGTTTCATCAAAAGATGGCTTGGTTAGTGCATTGAAAAAGCAGAATTATTAACAAGTTAGTTCACAATAATTGGATAATTTAGTCGTTTAGTTAAGTTGGAAATGCTTAATTTTTTTTAAAAGAATTAGCGAAAAGGCAATAAACACAGATGATTTTCAATTAAAATAATTATTACATTTGCCATTACCCTCAAAGTTTAATAAAATGAATAAAAGGTTCTATTACCTCGTAGCCACAGTTGCTATCATTATTTCTGCAAGTAGTTGTAAAATGCTCAGCGGAAAAAAGAAGTCTGGTTCATTACCCAATGACGGACAATTGCATGGGGTAGCACCTGCTGCAAGATGGTCTTTGCCAAAACCTCCTGGAATGGTATATATTCCGCCAGGCACCTTTCATATGGGGCCTAGTGATGAGGATGTAAATTATTCTTATACAGCCCGCAATAAGCAGGTTTCTATTAGCGGTTTTTGGATGGATGCCACAGAAGTTACCAATAATGAATACCGCCAGTTTACCAATTGGGTTAGGGATTCAATCGCAGCTAAACTGATGGGATTCGTAAAACAGGGACCTGATGGTAATGAATACGTGGATTGGAAAAAAACTGCAACTATCAAATGGGGCGACAAAGCTACCATCGAAAAAATTGATGCTATAATCGTTACGCCTGATAACCGCATCTTTGGAAAAAAAGAAATTGATGCTAAAAAAATAGTTTACCAGTCTGAAGTATTCGATTATAAAGCAGCCGCCCAAAATAGAGACGCTACTGTTCCCCGTTCAGCTTTTATAGTTAAACAACAAATACCTGTATATCCCGATTCTTTGTGCTGGGTAAGAGATTTTGCATATTCTTACAATGAGCCAATGGCTAAGAAATATTACAGTCACCCTGCATTTGGTAATTACCCCGTTGTAGGTGTTAGCTGGAAACAAGCAACTGCATTTTGCGAATGGAGAACACTTTACCTGAACTCCTTCCTTGAAAGCAAGAAGAGAAGTTCTGAATCTGATTTCCGGCTGCCTAATGAGGCACAATGGGAATATGCAGCTCGTGGTGGTCGCTCACAGTCTCCTTATCCATGGGGAGGCCCTTACCTGAGAAATAAAAAAGGTTGTTTATTGGCAAACTTTAAACCTGGCCGTGGTAACTATCCTGAAGACGGTGGTTTCTATACCGTACGTGCAGATGCTTACTGGCCTAATGATTTCGGTTTGTATAATATGGCAGGAAATGTAGCAGAGTGGACTTCATCATTATATTACGAAGGTGGATATAACTTTCAACATGACATGAACCCTGATATAAGGTGGAATGCAAAAGATTCAGATCCTCCAAGAATGAAACGTAAGGTATTACGGGGTGGAAGCTGGAAAGACGTTGGTTATTTTTTACAAACCAGCACACGTAATTATGAATACCAGGATACATCAAAATCATATATTGGATTTCGTTGTGTAATCGATTTACCTCCATCCACAGGCAAACGCAAATAAATTAATTCCTTATTGATACTATTTTTATTGACAGCCCGTTTTACTTAATTAAGTTAAACGGGCTATTATGTCCATAAGTTTCTAAACATTTATCTAAACAAAATCCCCAGTTAAAACAATTAAATTTTTAAAATTATGATCCCTCACAGAAAAAGAACGTTCTTAACCCTCATCGACGTATTGGTAAGTGCCGGAGCAGCAGTAATCATCTTTGCAGCATGGGCAAAACTAACGCACCAATCTTATGCCGACACTATGCTGACTATTGGTATGTGGACAGAAACAGCCATATTTCTTGTGTATGCAGCTATTGAGTGGGTTAAGCCGAAGAAACATGAAGAAGATCTGCAGCCAGGTGAAGAAGATGTTATTGTGGGTGCTAATCCTGCATTAAAATCAATGGATAAAATGCTGCAGGATGCTGATATTACGCCTGTGAACCTGAAAAGATTGGGTGAAGGATTTCAGAAGCTTGGAACTACTGTTAGTGGTATAACTGACGTAAGCGATGTTGTAAAATCTACTGGAGATTTTAATGCTAAAACCAAAGAAGCAACCTCTGCTTTAGGAAGTATGACTACGGCCTTTACCAGTAGTGCTGCCACTATGGGAACATTCAGCAATGCTGCTGAAAGTGCAAAGGGTTTCCATGAGCAAGTACAAGTGTTAACTAAAAACCTGGGATCACTTAATACAATTTATGAGCTTGAACTAAAAGAAAGTAATAACCACCTTAAGTCTTTAAACACTTTTTATGGTAAGTTGGCAGAAGCCAGCCAGACAATGATGGGTACTGTGGAAGATGCAGGGAAGGCAAAAGCTGAAATTACCGCATTGGCTAATAATCTTTCTAAACTCAACTCAGTGTATGGTAATATGCTGACTGCAATGCAAACGAGATAATAGCCAATATATATTTTGATCCAAACAACATTCATTAAAAACATTTTAATACTAATCTAATATGGCTTTACCTAGAGAGCCCCGGCAAAAGATGATCAACATCATGTACTTGGTGTTGACAGCTATCCTGGCGCTAAATGTTTCGAATGAGGTAATAAATGCATTTAGAGTGGTGGATGCAAGCTTAATTACTTCCAATACGAACATTAAACAATCAAATGAGGTTTTATATAAATCGTTGAACGATAAATTATCTGACACACATCAAAACCAGGAAAAAGTAAAAGAGTGGAATGATAAAGCTTTAAAAGCTAAATCACTTTCTGTAGAAATAGATACATATATTGATGGTTTAAAAAAAGAACTTAAAGAAGGCGCTGGTCTTAGAATGGTAGAAAAAGACGGGGTTATGCAGGAAGATTTTAAAGCCGATAACCTTGATGCTTCTACCAGGATTTTTGAAACAAACGGCAAAGGAAACTTATTAAAGGATAAGCTGGATAATTATAAAGCATCTATGTTAGGATTAGATCCAAAGATAGCCCAGCAATTTTCTAATAATTTCCCCGTAACTACCGTACCACCTATATCACAGGAAGGAAAAAAGAAAGACTTTACTTCTTCATTTTTTCACATGACGCCGACTGTAGCGGCACTTACAATGCTTAGCAAATTTCAGAATAATGTAAAGAATGCAGAAAGCCAGGTAGTAACTTATTGCCATAACCAAATTGGGGCAGTAGAAGTTCATATGGATCAAGTGGGCGTTTTAGTCGGACAAAGTTCAAATTACTTAATGCCAGGTCAGGAATTAGTTGTTACCGCAGGAGTCGGTGCCTATAGTTCCGTCGCCAAATCTAGCCTTACTGTGAATGGATCTCCCTTGAATATGGTTAATGGACAAGGCGAATATAAAACTACGGTAAGTGGCGGGGGAAAGCACACCATCCAGGTAAGCGGAAGTTTTATAGGTGAAGATGGAAAATCAGTTCCTGTAAATAAAACAATCGATTATGTTGTGGGAACACCAGGTGGAGCAGCGGTTATGCTTGACAAAATGAATGTATTCTATATCGGTGTTGATAATCCTGTTACCATCGGTTCATCCACTGGATGGGACAAAACAAATGTCACTATGTCTGGCGGTTCCATAAGCGGTTCTGGCTCTAGCCGCACAGTTAGGGTAAGTGCTTTAGGAAAAGCTTCGATAAACGTAACTGCAGACGGTAAAACAACTTCGTTCGATTTTAGGGTTAAGAAAATTCCAGATCCTGTTTTTAAAGTTGGATCAGGAAGGGTTAGGATGCCATCTGTAGAATTCAAGAACCAGCAATTCTGCCGTGCTGATCTGGAAGCCTTTGACTTCGATTTGAAATTTAACGTTGTTAGCGCAATAGTTTATTTTTCAGGCGCTAACTTTCCGAATGTAGCACAAGCAACACTAAATGGTAACAATCTTTCTGCTCTAAATTCATTTATGCAGCGATGTGGACCAGGATCAGTAGTGACTTTCGACCAGGTAAAAGTATCAGGGCCGGATGGAACGAGATCTATCGATGGCAAATCAATTGCCCTATATTAAAACGTATAATTATGAAAAAGTCTTTTGTAAAATTACTTTTGCTCACTATTTTGCTTGGCGGTATTGGCAATGCAGTTTCAGCGCAGGCAAAAAAACGTACAGCTACCAAGCGCACAACAGCGAGGAAAACTACTAAAACTAAAACTAAAACTACCGTGGAACCAACCGTGGCAGTGATAGATTCTGTTGCAATTGCAGCGGCTCCTGCTAATGACAGCTTACCAATTAAAATGGTAAAAAAATCATTACGTCCAGATGAGTCAGTGGAAACGACTGTACTACGTGACAGAACACCTTTGCCATATGAACACCTGCGTGCCGATGATGCAGTTTACAGGCATAAGATCTGGCGTGAAATTGATACAAGAGAAAAATTGAATCTTCCTTTCCGGTATTCAGCCGATGAGGACAATGGGAACCAGCGTTTCATTTCAATTCTTTTGCAGGCTATCCAAGACAGTGCGGTAACGGTTTTTAATGCAATTGATGATCGTTTCACTACACCCATGACTAAGGGTGAAGTTGCTAAAGTTATATCAGGAGAGCCGGTTGATGTTCCTCAATTCGATTCACTTGGAAACAATATTGGCTCTAAAAAAATGGTGAATGACATAAACCTTGATTCTTTCTATCGCTTTAGAATTAAAGAAGAAGTTGTTTTTGATAAAGAAAGTTCTCGGTTATTCTGGAGAATACTTGGTATTGCCCCGGTAAAAGACGTAGTAACCTCTGCAGGCGTGAATCTTGGGCCTACAGAACTATTCTGGGTATATTATCCAGATATGCGTCCCATATTTTCGAAATATGAAGTGTATAATGGTAAAAATTTCGGGGCCAGGATGAGTTGGGAAGAACTTTTTGAAAGCCGTATGTTTTATGGCAGGATAATAAAAAGTACTATCGACAACCCCAACGATCTTTATATCAGGAATTATAAAGGACTTTCTGAAAATTCTATTCTTCAGTTGCTGGAAGGAGAAAATATCAAAGAAAAAATATTTAATTACGAACAGGATTTGTGGAGTTACTAATAAAAAAAGTTATTTTCTACTAAAGCCTCTCATATGGGAGGCTTTTTCGTTAAATAAACTTCAAGAAATCAATAAAATACCACAAAGCGGGTATAGGTAGATTGGTTATATAGGTTATTTTTGCAACGGTTTTTCATAGGATATTGGATTTTAAAGCGGGGCTGGATTTTTATCCTGGCCCTTTTTTTATGTTCCTATAGGTTATAAAAAACTACCGGTTTGTGGTATTGTTTATTTAAAATGCTTCTTTTATTTTTACATCGGTTTTTCATAGGATATTGGATTTTAAAGCGGGGCTGGATTTTTATCCTGGCCCTTTTTTTATGTTCCTTACATTATAAAAAACTACCGGTTTGTGGTATTGTTTATTTAGAATGCTTCTTTTATTTTTACCATCGGTTTTTC